>CAYYHT010000009.1:23976-28682 GCA_964471355.1 uncultured Enterobacteriaceae bacterium | reverse complement strand
ACGGCGATCGACCGCTGGAATCTGAGAGAATCATCTTGTTGTTCGCCCATCTGGTGCGACTGGAAGAGTTTGTCAGGACCGGCTAATCAGGTTGCCTGGTCTGTGTTGTTCAGGCCTCAATCCGCACCCGAACGATGCGGCATGGCGCTGCAGGGTCATCGGGCGGCCGGTGCCGTACCTGGCGCTTCGAGTCACTGCCGGATGGGACCAGCTGAAGTCTTGGGGCGGCGCGGTGTCCGTCCCACAGCCCGCTGCGAGACCCATCGTCGTCAGGCCGAGCGAGCGAACCAACTCACGGCGGTTCCACCAGTCGCGCTCGTCGGTGGCCCTCACCAGCGCAGCTCCTTGCCGTCGATCGTTCCCATCACGCCCAGCGGAAACGCCCGATTGGCCGAGCCGTGTCCAATGGGCAGATCGGCCAGGACGGGAATTCCGAGGTCGCCGAAGAACTCCAGAAAGATGTCGTTCAGCCCCCAACCGCTGTCTGCAGGGGGTATGCAATCTTTGAACTCGCCCAACGCGACCCCCGCCAGGTCATCAAACACGCCACAGTCTCGCAGCTGGGCCAGGCTGCGGTCGACCCTGTACGGGTGCTCGCCCACCTCTTCAATCACCAAGATTGCACCACGAGCGTCCAGCGAGAAGTCGGTACCGCAGGCTGTAGCGAGCAAGCACAGGTTTCCGCCGAATAGCGGGCCGCTGCCCTGTCCTGAAACGAGCGGGGTGCCCTCCAGCGGATCGAGGCCACGACCGGCGAGAAGGTCAAAGAGGTGACCGATGGAGGTGTCGTCGGTTGCGCCGAGGGAGTGCAGCACCGGCCCGTGTACGACCGGGCTGCCGACACGCTGGGCGAGGGGATTGAGCAGCGAGGTCGTGTCGCTAAAGCCGATGACGGGACGCTGGGGCAGTGACCCCCAGGGCACGTCTCTGAGCAGCCTGGCCAAGCCCGAACCACCGCGCACCACCCACACAGCACCAAAGTCTTTGGACGTCAGCGCGTGCACCAGCTGTTCGAGTCGCAGCGCGTCAGAGCCGGCAAAGTACCGATGGGGCTGCAAGTTCCCTTCGAGCGGGTGCAGAACATGGCCGTGCTTGCGTGCGATGGCGAGCCCCGTCTCGAACTTCTGCAGGTTGTAGGCATGGGAGGGGGCGATGACGGCGATCGGCGTACCGGGCTCGACGATGGCTGTCATTGCGTCAACTCCGATAGCTGCGAAACAGGTTCTTTGGCGTGGAAACGCTGCCTGTCGTCCCGGCCGATTCCAGACATGGCGACGTTGGCATCGTGGGTGAAGAACAACCGGCCCTGCCGCTCAATGAGATCGCCAAGCAGGGCGCGCTTTTCGTCGATCAACAGCTCGGGGTATCGGTCGTAGCCCATGGTGATCGGCAGGTGTACCCATGGGGCGCCGGGAATCAAGTCGCCCGCGAACAGCACCGGGCCCCCAGGCATAGCGATCTCAGCCAACATGAGCCCTGGAGTGTGGCCGTCGCTGTAGTGGAAGCGAATGCCCTCGGGGAGCAGGTCGCAGTGCGGCCCGTCGACGAGCACGAGGCGTCCGCTGGCCTCGAGCAGCTCGTGGAGTGCGGGCACGAAGCTGGCTCGATCCCGGAAGTGCGGGGCCTTGGCACGCTGCCAAGCGGTGGCACCGACGACATAGCGTGCGTTTGGAAAGAGCAGGTCGTAGCTGCCATCCGCACGCCATTCGGTGAGCAGGCCGCCGGCATGGTCGAAGTGCAGATGCGACAGCACGACGGCATCGATTTCATCGTGGGCGATGCCGACCTTGGCGAGGTTGTCGATCAGCGCATGATTGTCTTCGACGACGCCAAATCGGTCTTTGAGCTTGGGGTCGAAGAACACGCCGATGCCCGTCTCGAAGAGGACGTGCCGGGTCGTTCCGTCGGCGGCGGTGTCGGTCATCAATAGACAGCGACACGCCAATGGAATGCGGTTGTGTGGGTCCGGTTGGATCCACCGCGTCCACAGCGCTTTGGGTGCATTTCCAAACATCGCGCCGCCGTCAAGCCGCTGCGTGTTGCCTTCGATGGACGTTAGCTTTCGCATACGCCGCCTCTATCCTTTGGCCACGGTCCGTTCGACAAGATAGAAGCGCTGCGGTTTCCCGGAGTTTCCATGCCCAACCAGGGTCGTCGGTGGTTTGAACAGCGCAAGGAGTTCGTGGCAAAGCCCAAGGATCCCGGTGCAACCAACGAAAGCCCGGACCTGTTCACTCGGTGTCCGGACTGTTCACAGCCACTGTTCAACGAGACGCTGCGCGACGAAGCTGAGGTGTGCGCTCACTGCGGCCACCATTTCCGCCTCGCTGCCGATCAGCGCCTAAAGTTGCTGCTCGACGAGGGCACGGTTGTGCTCTACGACGAAGAACTCGCGCCCGTGGACGCTCTAGGCTTCATGGACAGCAAGCCGTACACCGGTCGCATCGACGCCACTCGAAAGAAGACAGGTCGCAACGACGCGTTCTGGAGCGCGTCCGGCGAGATTCACGGCTTGCCAGTCGACCTCGGCGTGTTCGATTTTCGCTACATGGGTGGCTCGATGGGCTCGGTCGTGGGCGAGTTGATCACTCGCTTGTTTGAGCGCGCGACCGAGAACAAGCGGCCGGCAATCGTGGTGTCCGCGTCGGGCGGCGCCCGCATGCAAGAGGGCGTCCTGTCATTGATGCAGATGGCCAAGACCTGTGCGGCTCTCGCTCGCCTCAAAGACGAAGCCGGCATGCCCTACATCTCGGTGCTGACGCACCCCACGACCGGCGGTGTCGCCGCGTCCTTCGCCATGTTGGGCGACGTGATTGTGGCCGAGCCTGCGGCATTGGTCGGATTCGCAGGCCCACGGGTCATCAAAGAGACCATCGGGCAAGACTTGCCGGCGGGTTTTCAGACTTCCGAGTACCTGATGGAGCACGGGATGGTCGACCAGATCATCCCCCGTAGCGACCTCAAGAGCTCGCTCGCGCGCTTGTTGCGCCAAATGCTTAGGCTCCCCTCCAGCAGCACGGTCGAGGCGACGAACAACAACACTGGCGGCGACCGGGACGAAATCGCCGGGGACCTGTCCAAGCCCGATGTAGACAAGGCCGGCGCCACGTGATTCACCACCCTGTGCTCGACCAGCTGGCCAAGTCGGGGGTTCGGCTGGGCCTCGAGCGAGTGCGCAGTTTCCTGGCCTTTCTCGACGAGCCCAACAAGGCGTACCCGGCCGTGCACATCGGTGGCACCAACGGCAAGGGGTCGACCGTGGCCTTTGTCACCCAGATCTTGATTGATTCTGGATACCGAGTGGGCACCAACTACTCCCCACACCTCGAGGCGGTGAACGAGCGCATTCAGATCAACGGCATTCCCCTTGATGATCCGAACTTGCTCGAAGCGATCGAGGGCCACGACAAGCTGCGCTGGGAGTGGGCACACCAACAGCGCTTGACCGGCGTGCCGCTGACCTATTTTGAGTTCGTGACGACGTTGGCTATGGCGGCATTTGCCCACCGGGGCGTCGATGTGGCGGTCTTCGAGGTCGGCATGGGCGGGCGCCTCGACGCCACCAACCTGGTTTCCCCAGTGGTCACTGCTGTCACCAGCATCTCGCTGGACCACACCGAAGCCCTTGGAGATACCGTCGCCAAGATCGCCGCCGAAAAGGCAGGAATCTTCAAGCGGGGAATTCCTGTGGTGATGGGCCCCATGCCCACAAACGCCCGCGAAGTCATCGAGAAGCACGGGGCCGCGCTGGGCTGCAAGGTCGTCAAGCCCGGCCGCGAGATGACCCGGGAGTACCGCCAGGGCATGTGGACGCTTCGGGGACCTTCGGGTTCGCTGCGCGACCTCAAGCTCGGTCTCGAGGGCGACCACCAGGGCAGCAACGCCCTGGTCGCATTGGGCATTGCCCACCAGCTTCGTCAGAGCGGCTTTCACATTCCCGACAGCGCGATTCGTTCGGGGCTCGAGAATGCCTACATTCCCGGCCGCATCGAACGTCTGGCCCCAGGGCTGGTTGCCGATGGCTGTCACAACGAGGCTGGCGCCAAGGCGTTGGCCCGCTGGCTCGACGCACAGCCCAGGCCAAGCAATCGCATCGCACTGCTGGGCGTCAGCCACAATCGCGATCCGAATGTCATTCTCAAGCCCTTATTGCCGCACATCGACGAGGTCGTGACTGTCCGCTGCAACCATCCCAAGATGAGCGACCCGACCGCCGTGGCCATTGCTCTCGAAGATCTCGATGTGCTGCTGGCCGAGGGCGGTGACATCGATGAAATCCTGCCCGAGGTCTACCGCGAGGCGGACGAGACGCTGGTCGTCGGCAGCTTGTTCCTGGCCGGAGCCGCCAGGAGCATCGTGCGAAACGGTGGCATTGCCGGCATCGAACCGGGACAAGGCCCCGCCGAAGACGCAGACGATGGGGACGTCGACCAAGGCGAAGGCGCCGAGCAGCAGGCTTAGCGCTTGAGGCCTCGACCGTCAGGCGCGCCGGTACACAACGCACAGGTTGTTCGCAGGCATCTCGACGACCTCGTCGAGTGACAGGCCTAGGCCGAGTGCGACCGACGCCACCTCGTCGAGATCGCGTACTCCCCACGCCGGGTTGCGCGCGCGCAGTCCCTCATCAAAGCGGGCATTGCTGGCGGCGGTGTGCTGCCCGCCGCGCTTGTAGGGGCCGTACATCACCAGAGCTGAACCGGTCTGGA
>CAYYHT010000009.1:0-23966 GCA_964471355.1 uncultured Enterobacteriaceae bacterium | reverse complement strand
GCGCTCCCGGCAAACAGTCCAAGAGTCGCGTCCCACGGGCTGATGTGGATGAGGTTGGCGTTGAAGACGGCCGCAGCGCTCTGGACGGGCCATGTCTGCGCGGTGACGTCGAGCTGCAGCGGCGAGCGCAAGTTTTCAAGCGTGGACTCCGCGGCCCAATCCGCGATGCTCGCCAGGGTTGCGGGGGTGTGGTCTGTCGGCTGCCAGGTAATTCCGGGCAGTGCGTGGGCGAAGTGCACCGCGTGCTCGCCGGAGCCCGAAGCGATCTCGAGCACAACGCCCTGGGCCGGCAATACGCGTCGAAGCACCTTCAGGATGGGGTCTCGATTGCGTGCCGTGGCGGGGTAGTACAGCTTCTTGTCGCTCATGCTCTGGCTCCGAGCTCATGGCGTATGCGGAGCAGCATCGCGTCGAGCACAAGCTTGCCCTGAACGTTGACCAGCATTTCCTCCCGTGCCTCGGCGATGGCGGCTTGGCAGGCCCCGACGCCTCGGGGCCAGAGCGCGGCTTGCCATTTCTCGACGAGTGGGCGGTTGTCGACGTTGAGCAGCGGTGCGCTCGAACCAGACCCCAGCACCACCACGTCGCGCAGAAGGTCTTCAATCAGTGCCATGAGTGCCTCAACCCTGGCGGACCACTCCTGGCGGCTTCCCTTGGTGAGCTTGGCGGACCAGTCAAAGATGCTGCTGGAACCACCGTGCAGCGCGTGCACCAGGGATTGCCGCATGTCGGCGCGGCTTGCCAGACGGCCTTCAGCGAGTGCCAAGGCCTTTCCTGGGCAGCCGAGCGACAAGCGGGCGGCAAGCTCGGGCTGATCTTTGCGCTGGGTGGTGAGCCACTGAGTGATGTCGGCCTCTGGCACAGCACTGAATCGAACGCGCTGGCAGCGGGACACAATGGTGGGGAGCAGCGCGCTTGCGTGCGTGGCAATCAAGATGAAGCCCGTGCCCTCGGGGGGCTCCTCGAGCGTCTTGAGCAATGCATTGGCTGCGGCGGGCTGCAGGGCCTCGGCTGGGTCGATCAGGATGAACCGACGCTTGCTGTTGTACCGGTGGTAGCCCGCGACACGGACGACTTCGCGCACCGCATCAACCGGAATGATCGCAGTCGCCCGCTTTGGATCGGGCGCCAGCACGATGACGTCGGGATGGCTTCCCGCTGCGATCTGCTTGCAGGGAGGACATCGTCCACACGGAGGCCGGTCACCGGACTCGGTACCAGTGCAGTTTGCCGCCATCGCAAGTCTCAGAGCGACCATGCGCTTGCCTACGCCGCTAGGGCCTTCAAACAGATAGGCGTGGTGCAGGACGCCGCGCGCAAGGGCATCCCACAGCCGATCGATGACTGTGTGGTGACCCAAGATGTCGGCGGTGCCGCTGTGCACTCGGCCCTCCTAGGGCGAGACCGCTGGGCTAGAAGCCGAGGGCGGCTTTGCGCTCCTCTGCGCCGGGAAGCGGATCCTCGGGCTCGGTGACGTTCTCGAGGTCTTCTTCGCACTTGTCGGCGTTGATCTGCGTCCACTTCTCTTCGCCGGCGGGCACGTCTTCTTCTGGGAAGATGGCGCTGACGGGGCATGCGGGCTCGCAGGCGCCACAATCGATGCACTCGTCGGGGTGGATGTACAGCATCTCGGAATCACCGTAGAAGCAGTCGACGGGGCAGACGTCCACGCAATCGGTGAATCGACAGCCCTTGCAGTTGCTGATGACGACGTAGGTCATGTTCTTCTCCTCCCGAGCGGGAAAAAGCGTTCAGGCCGCGAGTGTAACGCTCATACTCGACTGGCGGGAGCAGTTGAGACAGTGACCTGAAAACGCAGGAAACCCCCGCCTTGTGGGGCAGGGGTCTCTTGATCCGTTTGCGGTGCAATGACCAGTCGGCCGGCGCGCAGGATGCCCTACTTGGGGCTGACTTGCTCCTTTGGCGCGTTGGCATCAGCCTCGGCGGTGTGGATCGGGAACGCCGGGGTCGTGCCGTTCTTGCGGAGCTCTGCCTTGCGGTCGGTGCCCATCTTGCGACGGCGCAGCTTGCGGCGGAACTTGGTCTGCTTGGTATTGGAAGCCATGTTGAGGTCCTGTGCCTGTTTGCTCGTTGCCATCGCGACGGAAAGCCGGATGGCGTGAACGGGTCGAAAAATGGATACTGGCGTGCAAGCCAGAAGCGCGGCTACCTAGTGTTCTAGGGGTCGCTCGTCAAGGCAACCCGCCGAGGAGTCCTATGAACACCCGCATGTTTCTGCCAGCTGTGCCCCTTCTTGCCCTGTTTTCAGTGGCCTGTGTCGATGCCATCGACGATGTCGCAGACTTTTGGGGAGGCTTGACTGCGCAGCTCGTGGTCGAGGGGTTGATTCTGGGGGTCAGCCAGCCGGACGAGCTCGATCTGTCCGCGACCGACTTTGCGCCAGGTACCGGCTTCACTGCGTTCCTGGCTGACGCGGGCGAGGTTCGCGACCTCGAGACTGCACCAATTTCGGGCGCCACGGTCTCTGTGCAGGGTGCCACAGCCGATGAGCAGGGCAACGGCACCTACACTTACGTCGACGACGGTTCGTTGGCCTACGCCCCCAACGCTCGATGGACCATGAGCGTCACCATCAATGGCGACGTTGCCACCGCCGATGTGACGCTGCCCCCAGAGGCCAATGTGGTGGTGCCAGACCAGCACCCGACGGGCCAGGCGCTCACACTGCCTCTGGCCGGCCAGCCATTTGACAGCGTTCTGATCGTGGTCATCGACATGGAGACCGGAGACGTGGTCTTCAGCAACCAGCCCGAAGGCATCACTGAGCTGTACGAATTCACCCATGGCGACGGCATCGAAGACGTCACCATCCCGGGCACCACGTTTGGCAAAGAGGGCGTCTATGCGCTCGGCGTCGCCGGAATGGTCACCACCGAAGCCGCTGACCTCACCGAGATGAATACGGCGATCAGCGCAGTACTCGCGGGCTCGATGAAGTTGTTTCCGGTGTGCACGCTGCCCGCCGAAGCCTGCGCGCTGCTGTAGCGGTCAGCCCGCGTTGCGGAACAGCGAGACGACGACGGTCTTGTCGTTGCCACCCATGTTTGCGGTCAGGCCGACAGACGGCTTGGCGGCGAGCTGGTAGTCGCCGCAGCGGCCCTTCATCTGGCGATGGACCTCGAGCACCTGCTTGACGCCGGTCGCACCGACGGGGTGGCCGAAGCCGACCAAGCCGCCGCCGGTGTTGACGGGAATGTCGCCATCGAGTGAGGTGCGGCCTTCGCGAATGAGCTGCTTGCCCTCGCCGGCCTTGGAGAAGCCCAGCGCGTCGTACATCAGCAGCTCGGTAATGGTGAAGCAATCGTGGACCTCGGCCACTCCGACCTCGGCTGCGGTCAGTCCAGCGGCCGCATAGGCCCGCTCGGCCGCCGCGGCAGTCGTGTTGAGGCGGGTTCGAGACTCGTCGACGTACAGATTGCCCGTGGTGTGGGCCAGCCCCACCAGCTCGATGGCATCGGCCTCGGTCTTGCCCAGCTTGCGCAGCCCCTCTTCGCTGACCACAATCATGGCGGCGCCGCCGTCGCTGACCTGGCTGCAGTCGCTCATCTTCATGAAGGGCTGCAGTTCGGGATCTGAGAGGAAGCCAGGATTGCGCTCGTTTGCGGAGCTGGCGACTTCGAGGTCCATCTTGACCGCCCGCATATGGGCCAGGGGATTGCGGTTGGCGTTTGAGTACGCCTTGACCGAGGTGAGGCCCAGGTCGGCGTCGGTGATGCCCAGCTCGGCCTGGCAGGTCTGGTTTCGCTGCGCGAACAGGGCAGGGAAGGTGAAGTCGTCGATCTCGCGCTGCCGCCGGTAGTGAGACGCGCGAGCGAGGTAGTCGCCGCCGATTCGTGCCGAGGCCGTGGTCTGGACTTCAGCGCCCGCCACCAACGCGACGTCCGTGCCCGCCTGGATGGACTCGACAGCACTGGCGAAGGCCAAGCCGCCCGATGCGCATGCGCCCTCGACGCGCATGACGGGTTTGTAGAGCAGGTCGGGGTGGGCACCCACGACGGCGGCACCGAGGTGCCCCTGATTGCTGAATAGTTCGCCGACGAAGTTGCCAATCCACGCCTTTTCGACTGCCGCCGCGGGCACGCCGGTGGCGTCAAAGGCCCCATTCACCGCGGTGGTGATGTAGTCCTCGAGCCCGGGGTTCTCGCGTTTGCCGAACTCTGGATGGCGCTTCCAGACGAAGTCCGGATGCTTCTTGCCAATGAACGGGGTGATGTGGCCACCAAGGACGAAGACGCGGCGATTCATAGAGGGCTCCAGTCTGGCCGCCCCACTTAACCGCCTAGGGCTTTGCGCCTAGCCCGCGTCGCCACCCTCGGCCGAAACCAGGGAATGGTAGTCGCTCATGCGCTCTTCAACGAGCACCAGCATGCGCTCCACCTCGTCGTTCGCCACATCGCTGGACCGAATGCGCGTGGTCAGCTCGGCCATGCGGGTCTCGATCTCGGCGAAGTCGTAGTCTTCTGGCGTCCGCCGCATGTTGCGCAGGTCGGCAATCATCTGGTCGGCTTCTTCGCCAAAGGCCTTGGCCTCGTCGCTGCCTTCGGCGTTGAGCACCCGTCGGACTTGTGTCCAGGGTGCGGTAATGCGCGCGGCGGTCTTCGCAGCCGGGGTGTTTCGCTTCTCAAGCATCAATGCCGCTGCCGGGTTCGGTGTTCCCGAGATGGCGTTTGGCATGACCACTCGGTCCGTTCCAGAAGCCACGCCTGGACGAGCCAGTCGGGTCCCGGGCGTCTCGTCTTCCTTGATTTCGTTCTTGCCATGGTCGGAGGGAGGGGCGATTGCCTCGCCTCCAGCACCGATTTCGGCAGGGGTTCCCTGCACGTCACTGCCCGTATCAGGGCGGGGAATGAGCAGAACTGCGAGTCCAATGCCCATGACTCCGGCCACGACGACCATCCAGCGTTTCATGATTCCTCCGGGTGCAAGCTCAAGCAGGTCCAACTGCTATCGCATTTGCTCTGACGCGTCTGACGTGTCTCGGTCCGTCTCGCTTTGACTGCATCCCTCACGGATCAAACATGTGTTACAGTTTGCCGACCGGGGGGTGTGCCTTGAGGCGCAACCGGTATGAAGCCAGTGTTGAAATGGGCGGGCGGCAAAGCTCGCCTTGCTCCTGAAATATACAAGGCATTCGGCCGAACTTGCACGGGGACTTACTACGAGCCCTTCGTCGGTTCGTGTGCAGTGTACCTGCATCGTCGTGCCGCTGGCACCGTTGGAAAGGCGGTTCTTGCGGATGTGAATGACAAACTCATCGAGGTTCATCGCGCAGTCCGAGATGACGTCGAAGGCTTGCTAGACAAGCTTGATGACATGCCCAGAGACGACTATCGCGACCATTACTACGCCATGCGGGATGCATACAACGCCGGCCCTCCCAAGGGCACCCTGCATGCGGCCCGATTTATCTGGCTCAATCGTGCCGGATTCAACGGCTTGTACCGAGAGAATAAGTCGGGCAAGTTCAACGTTCCCGTTGGCCGATACACCCGGCTCTCGATTCCAAAGCCGGAACACTTCCGCGCTGTGTCGCAGCTGCTTGCCGATGCAGAGCTGGTTTCCTGCGACTTCAGCGACATCATGAAGCGGGCTGGAGAAGGGGACCAGGTCTACTGCGACCCGCCCTATGTGCCGCTCACGGCGACGGCCTCATTCACAGGCTATTGCAAGGCGCCGTTCGGCATCACCGAGCAAAAGGCACTCGCAGTCGCCTCCCGCAGGGCGGCATTCAACGGCGCCCGGGTGGTGCTGTCCAACCATGACCTTCCCGTCGTCCGCCACGTGCTCTATCCCGAAGAGGCGGGCTTTGTGCACGTCGCCAAGCCGCGTGTTGCACGGGCCATCAGCCGCAAGGCGCTGAGCCGAGGCAAAGTGACCGAGGTCATCGCAGCCATTGGTCCGCTGGAGCGGGAAGTTGCATAGCGGCTGATTGTGATCCTACAAGCTGGACTATGATCGGGTTTGACTGGAGTGACCGGCAAACCTCGATCAATCGAGCATTCAACGCAGAACCGATCATAGTTGGCGTTGCAAGATCACAATGGGCACTCTGCAACACTTGGCGGGCTTGACTGTCTGCTGTCCGGTGAGCACTTTCAGCGTCGGTTAGGACTGGCCGACCGGGAGTGCGGATGTCCGAAGAAGAGAAGACGGAAGAGACGGGACCTGCCCCTGCTGGGGCGTCAAAGCGGCCTCGAAAGGGTGCACATGGAGCGCGGACTGCGCGGACCGCCATGGTCACGCGCGTGTTGGTGGCGTTCACGGTCTTTGGGCTCTTTGTGGCCATCTCGTCCATCGCGGGCGTGTTCTACCTCGTCTCGTCCGAGGACGTCGGCGAGGTTGCTGAGGGCAGCTACCTCAGTGTGCGCTTGGCCGGCCCGATGCCCGACGCCCCCCAGCAGGGTGGGCTGTTCGTCGAGCCCGAAGACTTCCCTCCAGTGCCCACCGAGATTGCCGAAGTGATTCGCGCGGCCGGCGATGACGAGCGCATCTCTGGCCTGTACTTGCGATTTGATGGTCCGTCTCTGGGCTGGGCCAATGCCCAAGAGATTCGCGATGCGGTGCTCGAGTTCCGCGCCAAGGGCAAGCCCTGCGTCACCTACGCCGAGGGCTACACAACCCGCGACTACTACCTCGCATCGGCCTGCGACCGCGTCATCTTGGCGCCTAGCGGCATCATGTTGGTCAATGGCCTGTCCGTGTCCGTGACCTACTACGCCGACGCGTTCGAGAAGATCGGCCTCGACCCCGAGTTCGAGCATGTGGGCGACTTCAAGAGCGGCCCCGAGCCCTACATGGAGAATGCGCCTTCTGAGTCGGCCATCGAAGCCTACGATTCATTCCTCTCGAGCATTTACGACCAGGTGGTCAAGGGCGTGGCCGAGGGACGCGGCCTGACCGAAGCCGAGGTTCGCCAGCTGATCGACCACCCCAAGTTGACCCCCGAGGACGCGGTTGCGAACAAGCTCATCGATGGAGTGGGCTGGCGCGACGCGATTGCCGAAAACATCCTCGACTCACAGGCCGATGACTGGCTCGAGCGCATCAAGGCCGCTCCTGAGCCCAAGGCCGAGGGAGAGGACGAAGAAGACAACGACGATGAAGACGAGGACAAGTTCACGTCGCTGTCCGAGTACGTCAAGAACGTTCGGTCAGACAACGAGGACAAAGAACAGAAGATCGCCGTCATCCACGCCGAGGGGACGATTGTCAGTGGAGACCCCGAAGGAGGCCTGTTCGGCGGAGGCGACGGCCTGCTTGCCGACCGCCCCTTCCACCGCTGGATGAAAGAAGCCAGAGACGACGATGAGGTCAAAGCGGTCGTGTTGCGTGTGAACAGCCCCGGCGGTTCGGGATTGGCCAGCGACATGATGTGGCGAGAGGTCGAGCTGACCCGCGCAGCTGGCAAGCCCGTGGTCATCTCGATGGCCAACTACGCCGCCAGTGGTGGCTACTTTATCGCCTGCAACTCCGACTACATCGTCGCGCAGCCTGGCACCCTCACAGGCTCCATCGGCGTGTTTGGTGGCAAGTTCAACATGGCCGGCACCTACGAGAAGATCGGACTGAACACCCACACTTGGAAGCGCGGCGAGAACTCCAACTTCTTGTCCAGCCAGGCACCGTTCACCGACGAGGGTCGCGAGATCTTCCGCGGATACCTGCAGACCTTCTACACCGAGTTTGTCCAGAAGGTCGCAGACGGCCGTGGCAAGTCCTATGACCAGGCCCATGCGGTCGCACAGGGACGGGTCTGGACCGGTGAACAGGCGCTTGCCAACGGGCTAGTGGACGAGTTGGGTGGCCTGAACGTCGCTGTGGCCAAGGCCGCAGAGCTCGGTGGCATCTCCGAAGATTACGGCCTCGTTCGCCTGCCTCGTCAAAAGCCATTCCTCGACATCCTTCTCGAGGACATGGCCAACGCCGACGTGCCAACCATTGCTGTCGATGTGCAGCTGCCAATCGGTGGCGACACCCTGACCGACATGATGACGCTCGACCGCGTGCTCTCGGACGGCGGTGCTGCGGTGATGCTGCCGGGCAATCTGCGGGTCGACTAGTCCCGTGGGCTGGGCGAGTCGCGCCATCGAGGCCTTGGCCAGGGGCGAACAGGCGGTGATCAAGCCTCATGGAGGCTCCATGAGGCCCCTGGTCGAGTCTGGCGCGACCGTGACGCTGCAACCGGTTGAGCTCGAGTCTCTCAAGCGCGGCGACATCGTGTTGTGCCGGGTCTCGGGCAACGTCTATCTACACTTGGTCAAGGCGATCGGCGGCGGCCGCGTTCAGATTGGCAACAACCGAGGCCGCATCAACGGCTGGACCAGAGCGGTGTACGGCCGAGCCGTCGACATTCAGAATCCCTGAACACGCCTATAGGTAGGGGCCGTCGCAGACGAGCTTGGCGCCCTTGCGCTTGCAGTCGTACTTGCCCTTGGACAGCACGATGACCTGCCCCTGCATGTTGGTGCCGTCGACGACTGCGTTGATGGTGCACTCGCCCGCTCGGAAGTAGCGCACGTAGCAGCTGGGGTCACAGGCCTTGACGTTACTCTGGGTGCATTGGACGGACTGGGCTGCGCCTTCGTGAAACACGAACTTCGCCGCCGAGATTTCGACGTCCGGGTACACAGGCTTGAGGGGCTCTGGCGGCAGAGTGTGTACGACCACGGGCTGCCCGTCGGCGCCGGCCGTCACATCAATGACTGGCGACCCGTCAATGGTCGTAGGAGCTTCAACCACTGGCGGTGCGGTCTTGAGGTCCTGGGCGATGATGGAGTTGCCTTCGAACGCACCCGATGCGACCGGAATCTGGCCTGTCGGCGCCATCTTGGTCACCAGCCAACTGTAGAGCTCGGATTGAGTCAGGTAGTGATCATAGTTGAGGTCGGCGGCGCCCCCCATGGCCTCGGCAAAGAGCTTTCCGAAGCGGCCTTCCTCGGCGGCTTGCTCGGGCTGGGTGGACGACAGCACCATGGTGCCTGATGGCATGCGCGGCCAGTGTGGCGCTGCGGGGCCGAAGAAGGAGATGCCATCAAGCTCGTGCTCGTGGACCACATCGGTGACGATCATGACGGTGCCGGACGACGCCCAGGTCTGAAGGTCCTTGGCGAAGGCGGCGAGTTCAAAGCCGTCTTCCTGGCCGTTCTCGAGGGTCGAGTCGTAGGCCAGCAGCGTGGGGATGTCGAGATCGGAACCCAGTCCATGGCCCTCGAAATAGAGGAGAAAGACGTCTTGTTTGTCGACGAGCTCACTCACTTCGTTCTCGAGCAGCGTGCGCAGGCCGGCGCGGGTCGCTTGGCCGTCGCCGAGCATGAACACCGTGTCGAAGTTCGCGTCGTTGATGAGTGTCTGCTTGATCGCACTGGCGTTGTCACGTGCGTGCTTGAGGTCGACCGACTTCGGAAGGTTCTTGTACGACGAGATTCCCACGACGACAGCGATGTACTTCCGGTCGCCTGGTGGTGGGGTCAGCTCATCTTGTGCGCGCGCAATCGCGCTGCAGCAGAGGGATGAAGCGAGAAGAATAGAAGGCGCGAAGCGCAACATGCAGAGTCTCCGTCTTTGGCTCGGAACGACAACCCGTGGGGCCTACTGGTTCTTGCGGACGAGGCGAATACCTTATCGCAGGTACGTCTCAAAGTGTCGGAATGCGGGCTCTGGCCGGGCGTTGACAGGAACCGGTGCAATGATCTGGGTGTCGATACGTACGACCCACTGACTCCAGCAGGAGCTTTCGATGAACAAGCCCATTTTTACTCTCGTTGCGCTGGGCGCGCTGGCTGGCACTACCTATTTGCTGGCCCCGACCCCAGAGATCCGCGAGCTGCCCGTTCCCGTGAGCGCTTCGGCGCCCGATGCACCGGGAACTCTGATCGTCGATCTTGTCGATGGTGCCACCGAGGCCGACCTCCAGGAGATCGAACGCATCTTGGGTGCCGACCTCGACTGGACGCACCCGCTCTCGGTCGACGAGGCACTCGCCCAGGGCCATGTCGCCGATCTCGATGATGCAGTGGCTGCCTTGCTGGACCATCCGATGGTCGAGGTGGTCGAGCCCGAGATGGTCTTCAATCTCGATCCCATCGAACTGGCTGATTTTGGTTCGGCAGTCGCTGACTTCGATACCGTCGGCTTTCCGAACGATCCGATGTACGGAAAGCAGTGGCATCTCAAGGAAATGGGGGCGCCAGCAGGCTGGTCCAGCACCCCTCGCGGCCGTGGCGTCATCGTTGCGGTCATCGACACCGGCGTGACTCAAGTCGAAGATCTCAAGGGCACCAAGGTCCTCACTGGCAAGAGCTTCGTGCCCGGCTTCCCGTCCGCAAAGGACGACAACGGGCACGGCACGCACTGTGCGGGCACCATTGCCCAGACCACGAACAACGGCATCGGCGTGGCTGGAGTCGCCCCCGAAGCGACCATCCTGCCGGTCAAGGTGCTGTCCAAGTGGGGCAGTGGCACCTCAGGCTGGATTGCATCGGGTATCGACTACGCCGTCGACGAGGGAGCTGACGTCATCAGCCTTTCGCTTGGCGGCGGCTACAGCATGGTCATCCACAATGCCATTCGCAAGGCTCGAGCCAAGGGCGTCATCGTCGTGGCGGCCGCTGGAAACAGTGGACGCAAGGGCGTGGGCTACCCGGGCGGCCTCAAGGAGACCATCGGCGTGTCCGCAGTCGGGCCTGGTGGCTCGCCCGCTCCCTACACTTCCTGGGGCAAGGGGGTCGACATCGCCGCTCCGGGCGGCGACAAGCGCAAGTCCGGCGGCGGCGTCTGGCAACAGACCGTTCGCGGCGGCCAAGAGGTCTACGCCGAGTTCCAAGGCACCTCCATGGCGACGCCACACGTGGCTGGAGCCGCGGCGGCCTTGCTGTCAACCGGTTCGTGCAACGCCGAGTGCGTCGAGCGCACGCTGCTCAAGTCGGCCCACAGCGACAAAGACGGCTGGGATCCGAAGCTGGGACATGGACGTCTTGATTTGGGTGCTGCCATCGCGAGCGTCGGCGTGGCCGGCTCCGGTGCGGCTCGATTCGGGCTCGGCGCTCTGCTCGCCTTGTTGATTGCCAATCTCGCTGGTGCGACCAGTGGCTTCCGAAGCCGGTCGGCGGCGGTCGGTGCGGTGACGGCGGGCGGGCTCTTCTTCCTGTCGTACTTGCCTTTTGTCGGCGGAACCATGGTCGTGCAGTACGCGTCGACCAGCGTCTTTGCGTGGCCGGCTCTGCTGTTCGGTGCGGGTTGGGCCGAGTTCCCGCTGTGGCTGTCCGCCGCGGTCCCGTTGGGCGTCGCAGCCACTCTGGGCGCTCACCGTGAGACCCGGGCACTCGCACTCGGCTTTGCTGCTGGTGCGGCGGCCTACATGCTCCACGGTGCCGCTACGGGCAGTGTCGAGCCCTGGTGGTTGCCCGATGCAATCGGTGCGGGCTGGATGGCCCTGAACGCGACTGCGTGCATGCTCATCGCCATGGCGATGGCCGGAGCCGAGAACCTCGAACGTGACCACCGGAACCGGTAGGAGACCCTATGAGCTACAAAGGCAAACTCGTATTCGAAGACCTGGGCACTGGTGCCTGGGTCCTTCAGACCAGCGATGGCAAGAAGCTGCAGCTGCTGGGAGACATCCCGGTGCACCTTGACGGGTCCGATGTGCAGGTCGAGGGCAGCGCCGTCGACAACTTCGGTTTCGCGATGACCGGTGGCGGCAAGGCCATCGAGGTCCATTCAATCAGCAAGAGCTGACTAGCCGCTGGACTCGCCAAAGGCGCCGGCCGCCCGAAGGCGAGCTTCCTCATCCGCCAAGCCAGCCTCGGCCAACAGCTCAGAGCAGTGCTCACCGAGCATCGGTGCTGCACGGTGTTCGGTGACTGTGGTCTCGGTCTGCAGCAACGGTCCCATGGCCGACACCGAGCCAAAATGCGCGTGCGGGACGGTCACGAGGTGTGTGGCGGGGTGCGCCACTGTCCGGGGAATGTCATAGACCGCGCCGCACGGAACCCCCGCTGCGGCCAGGCGTCTGTCCGCTTCGTGCACCGAGCATTGTCCCAACGCCGTCCGCACGGCCTCGTCCACCGTCTGGCGGCTCGAGACCCGCTTCAGATTTGTGCTCCAGTCGGCCCGGTCCGGCAGCTCAAGCTCCGTGCGCAGGCGCTGCCAGATCGCGTCGTTGCCGCATGCCACGGCCAGCCAGCCGTCCTGGCAAGGATAGATGTCGTAGGGGCACAGACCCGCGTGAGCGTTGCCACGTTGCTGCTCCACGTCGCCGGTCACCGTGTAGCGAGTGACGTGGTACGACAGCGTCGAAGCCTGCACCTGCAGCATGTTGACGACGATTTTCTGGCCTCGTCCGGTGCGCTCTCGCTGCAGCAGCCCCATCAGAACTGCCTGGACCGCAATCATGCCGGCCGAATGGTCCGCGACCGACACGCCGCTTCGGGTTGGAGCCGAGCCAGGAAAGCCTCCGATAGAGACCGTACCGCCCATGCACTGCAGCACCAGGTCGTAGCCGGGCCGCCGGCTGTCTGGCACGGCGGGGTCGTCTCCAAAGGCGTGAATGGCGACGTAGACCAGCCGGGGAAACCGCTCGGTCAGGGTGTCGAAGTCGAATCCGAGACGCTCGGCCACCCCCGGCCTGAAGTTCTGCAGCAGCACGTCGGCGTCGGCACTCAGCGCGTACAGGACCTCGCGACCGGCGTCGGTCTTGAGATCCAGCATGATGGAGCGCTTGTTTCGGTTGCTGGCGACAAAGTAGGTCGAGTGGCCATCGATCACTGGACCAAATGCGCGGGTCTCATCGCCGCCCGGCGGCTCGATCTTGATGACGTCTGCCCCTTGATCTGCCATCTGCATTGCGGCCCATGGGCCAGCCAACACACGCGTCAGATCGAGCACTCGGATACCTTGCATGCACTGGCTCATAGCACCAATAAGGGCCCGAAGGAGCGCCGTTGATTCTCATGTTGCTGTGGATGACCGCAGGGCTCGCTGCCCCCCTGGTCACCTTGCCCGGCTCCGATCAACAGATCGTGCTTGAAGGCGCGGCGGATGCGGCGGTCGAGGACGCCATGTCCCAGCTCGCCGCTCGGAAGTTCGACGAGGCAGCCATAGCCTTTGGAGCTCTTGCCGATGCCGGAGGGAACGCCGACGCCCGCTACCTCGAGGCTGTCGCTTGGTACGAGGGAGGCTCCCTGAATCGCACCGATCGCGCGGTGCGCGACGGCCTGCAGTCAAGCCCCGAGCATGGGCCGCTGCTGTCCCTCTATGGGCTGGTTCTTGCTGATTTGGGCCGAGGAGCGGAGGCGGACAAGGTGCTGGCCCGGGCCGAGCGCATCGCCACAGCCCAGAGCGATGCACAGCTGCTCGAGCGCATCCGCATCAACCGGCGTCTGTTGGGAATGGACCGCGGGGAGGTCTCGATGGAGGCCGGCGACGACAGCCTGGGCGATCTCGCCGAAGAGCTCCGGCGAGGGGACTTGGTGGCGGCCCGGAAACACATCCCCGTACCGGCGACCGGCGACCGCCGCGCGGAACTTCACGCGATGTTGGGGCGGGCGGCTGTCGCTCGGGCTGAAGGACGCCTAGACGAGGCGGCGGCCCAGCTGGACAAGGCGCTGACAATGGCCCGCAAGGGAGGCCTGGTGAGGGAACGGGCCGCTGCGCTGGGCGAAATCGGAGCGGTCTATGCGCTGGCAGGGCACCAGAAGTTGGCCCTGGCCCAGCTATTGGAGGCGATCGGGCTTGTGTCGGGCACCAGCTTCAAGGTCAATGAGGTCGCGTTTCGCACTGAAGCGGGCAGAGTGGCAGTCCGGCTGGGCGATCTGACTCAGGCCAGAACGCAGCTGTCGGGGGCAAGAGCGGTCGTTCCAAAGGGCACACGGTTCCCCGGGGGAGCGCGCATCGACGAGCTCGAGGGCATGATCGAGGCGCGGGCAGGCAACGTGGCCAAGGCCGAAGCGGCATTTGCGAGCGCCCACGTCGATCTGGTCTCCCGTGGCTATTGGGCGGACGCGGCTCGGGTCTGCTCCGCGGCGGTCGAGCTGCATGCGAGTGCTGGCGATGACAAGGCGATCAAGAAGTGGAGTGTTCTGGCCAAGGATCTGTTTTCGAAGGCCGGGGACCCAGTGGGTCCGGCCCACGTCCTGCTGTCACTGGGCCTCGGACGTGTGCGAGCTGGCGACGTCGAGGGCGCGATGGAGGCATTTGCCGAGGCTGCGAAGTCCGCAGAGCGGACGGGCACGCCGAGAGGGACTTCGGTGGCTGCCGTCGCAAAGACCAATGCTGCGCAAGCGCTGCTGGTGTTGGGACATTCTCCGAAAGCGGGAGATTTCGGTCTTGAGGGTGCGGTCGAGCGCCACAAGAAGTTCCAGGATGCACAAGCCAGCTATGCACGCGGCCTGGCGTTGTACGACGCCGGCAAATTCGCCGACGCTCGCGCTCCGTTTGCCGATGCGCGCAAGGGCTTCGACGATCTGGAGGAGGGAGCCTACGGCTTGGCCGCCCGACGGGCGCTCGCATGGGCCATGTACAACGATCTGCAGAGCAAAGAGCCCGCTGTCGCACTGCCGTTTTGGGGAGAACTGGAGCAAGAAGGCGTGCAGACCTTCGACGTCGAGCTCGAACTAAGGGCCCGAGTGGCCCACGCGATGGCACTGGCCAAGCTGGGACGGGGAGGGGACGCGCAGAGCTTCCGCGCCGCTGCGGAAGAGGCAGAGGCGCTGGGCCTGAACGAGGTGGCCGCCCAGTGTTGGGCCGAGGTGGCCGAGCGCGACGAAGGGGTCGTGCAGCGCGCTCGAGCGGCTCGGCACGCATTTGCGCTGTCCGATTCACAGACGAGCGTCTATGCCCTGTACTCGGTCTCGATCGACGCATTCAATGAGGAGCAATACGCGCTCGCTTTGTCCCTCGCCGAAGAGGCCCTTCCCAAGGCGGGAACGCTAGAAGAGTCGCTACAACAGGTCGTGGACAACGCCAAAAGCTCGATGGAGTGATAGCCAGATGCCATGGCAACTCGCGTCAAGAAGCTCGCCCGTGAGATGGGCACGACTCCCGCCCAGGTGCTCGGCTACCTACATGCGGTGGGGTACGTGCGCTACAAGAGCCCCCAAGACATGCTTCCCGACGCCGCTGTCGACAAGGTTCGCCGCGCGGCACGCGACGGCATCGACGCCCCAGCGCTCGAGCTGAACAGTGGGCCGTCCCGAGTGGCGGCACCCGTAGCCGCCCCGGCTGAAGACCTCATGAGTGAGCTGATCCCAGGCGTGGTCAAGACCCGCGGTGGGTCCCGAGCATCAACGCCGCCGAGAGCGAAGTCCGCGCCAGCGCCGGCCGCCACGGTGCCGGTCGGGCCCGCTCCCCAGTCAGCTTCGCAGCGCCTCGCGGTCCAAGAACTCGAAGCGCGCCTGGCCGTCGCACAGGCTGAATTGGCCGCGGCTCAGGCTGCCTTGATCGCCAAGCAGGCGATTGTTTCGGCTGATGCGCAAAGCGTCGATGTCTGGCGGCAGCAACTCAATCGAGAGCGGACGGCTTTGGACGCCGACCGCGCAGCCTTTGAGCTCGAGCGGGCGGCCTTTGAACAAGCGCGTGCAGCCGTGGTTGCCCAACAACAGGCCGCTGACGAAGCCGAAGTTGCAAAGCAGCTCGACGGCCAAATTAGCGAGCTTTCAGCGCTGTTGATGCTCAACGGACTCCGCCGCGTGGTGATCGTGGGTGGCTCTCCCACCGAACTCAAAGCACTGCGCGCCGGAATCGATACGCGCGTCGAGCTACGTTTCGCCGCAGGATCGCGCGGGCGAGCTGAAGCCGAAGCCGATGTGTCCAGAACCGATGCGATCGTCCTGTGGGATGTCACGGTCAATGACGAAGCACAAACGGTGTACCAAGGCTCACGAGCGACCGTGGTCACTGCCGATGGCTCGCTTTCGGCCGTCGTCGACACCACAATAGCGGCGCTTCGTGACGACGGACTGTGACGAGCGCTGAGGAACCTAGACCCTCACTTCGCGTCATGCTTCGTACGGGGGTCATGGCATGGATCAAAGCAACCCAGTACGTTCTTGGAGAGGGAGGCAACCAATGTCGACGAATGACGGAGGCGGGGGTCCAGTTGTGGTCCGGCGCGTCGTGCGTCGTCGGCGCGCTGCAGCTCCAGCCGAGGACCCAAAACTTGTAGCCAAGAAGCGCGCTGATGAGCTGGTTGCCTCGGGCATGCCATTTCAGATGGCGATGGCCGTTGCACACGGTCGCATCACGCTGAACGAGGCCCTCGAGCGCATGGCTCGATTGGACCGCGTCAACAAGATGATGGAACAGCACGAGCTGTCTCGCGCGTTGGCGACTCAGATTTCATTGGGTCATGCAAGCCTCGATCAGGTGCTTGCAAAGCGTCGCTTGGCGGCACACCGCACCGAGTTTAGGGATCGTTCCTGCCTGACCGACGCCGTCAACGCGGGAACGCCGGCCGTGCTGGCTTTGCAGAATCGGCGCATCACCGCACTGGTTCAGTCCGTCCAGCCGTACACCTTCACGGTGCTCGAAGACGGCAAGGATCAGCCCGAAGAAATCCACAAGCTGCAGCTCAAGTACAGCTACCAGCCCGATGACTGGAAGAAGGTGCGCAAGGGTCTCAAGAAGGACAAAGCCGTCTCGGCAGCCGCACAGGCGCCATCGGAGCGGCCCCAGGACCGGTACACCTGCAGTGACAAGCGGCTGTTTCGGTACATGGACAAAGCCAAGCCGGTGACGGTGACGACGCTCGAGGGCGATGTGGTCAAGGGCACGATCACTTGGTTCGGCCGATACGAATTCGGCATGGACGTTGGCGGCGCACCCCTGGTCGTGCTGCGGCATGCTCTTCAGGATCTCAGCCTCAGCTGAAGCTACCCGGGTCTGCTGGCCCGGTTACACAGCGGCCCCTTTGGAGGGGTCATGAGCATGCTTACCGGCGCACTCACTGTGCGTCGCTTCCGGGTCGAGGGTCAGGTGCCCGAAGGCTTCCGAGACAGCTGGCGAGATCAACTGAACGACCTCGCATTTCGCGAGCCCCCGACAAGCGGCGGTGGCAAAGAAGAGATCGAGGGTTGGGTCCAGGTGCACAACCTGCTCGACACCAACTTCGATGACTTCAACCGCTGGCTGTACATGCCGTACGCGCTGTTTGCCCTTCGGGTCGACAAAAAGACGCTGCCCGCGAAGCTCTTCAACGCTCACTTGGCCAAGAAGTGCGAGGCCTGGGCCGAGGACAACGGGACCGAGCGATGCCCCGCGTCGGTGCGCACGCGCATCAAAGAAGATCTCGAAGACGAATGGCTGCGTCGGACGCTTCCGCGGGCCGCTGTGACCGAGGCCTGCTGGCACATCGACGAGGGCTGGCTGGTACTGCATAGCCACAGTGATGGCGTCGCAGACCGCTTCCGCAAGCGCTTCTATCGAACCTTTGCACTGAAACTGCTGCCGTGGTCTCCCCTCGATTGGCTCGACGACACCGAAGTCAGTGAGTCCCTGTTGGGCAGCGCCCCCACCCTCGACATCATGGATGCACGATGAGTGACGCAACTCCAGTCGTCCCGCACCAAGCGGGCGAGTTCTACGCATGGCTTTGGTGGACGAGCGAGTCCCAGGGAAGTGGAATCGATTTGGGAGGCGACGTCGGCTACATCGACTTCTGGGTCGATGAGCGCCTGGCATTTCGCAGTCCTGCCGAGACCCGCGTCTCGGCCATCATGACCGGCGACAACTCCAGCACCAGCCTCGAATCTCGGGCCGCGCTCGCAGGCGGCAAAGTGCTGCAAGAGCTGCGCATTGGCATCAAGCGTGACGAGCATGAGTTCAAGGTCACGCTCAAGGGACCGGCGATCGAGATGAAGCAAGCCAAGCTGCCCTCGCTGATCGGCGACAGCGAGGACGCCGCCATCTATGACCGGATGTTCCTCTACGAAGAGCTGTCCTTTGTCATCAGCGCGCTCCTTCGACGTTTCTCGGACTTGCGTACCAGCGCAGAATGGGAACAGCAGACGGTGCCTGCCATTCGGGCTTGGGTGCTCGGCGAGGCTTGACACAAGCGCGCCCGCGGATAGGCTGGGCGCACCGCTAGGGACGGAGAGCGCGGTTAGCTCAGCTGGATAGAGCGCTGGCCTCCGGAGCCAGAGGTCACAGGTTCGAATCCTGTACCGCGCGCCACTCCGCCCCTTGAATTCTTCCGCCCCTTGGCCTCGGAGCCATGTTGGGGTACCATTGCGCCGCGTGCCGTCTGTGACGGATTTTGCGCATCGCGTGAGGACGAAAATCCGCCTTTGGAAGTGAGATTCTGGGGAGTAAGGGGATCTATCCCCACACCGGGCGTGCACACCCAGCGATGGGGTGGAAACACAGCCTGCCTAGAAGTGCGCCACAAAGATCTCGCCCCACTTGTATTTGATTGCGGAACTGGAGCGCGCAAGCTCGGCTTCAAGTTGGTCGGCGAACCGGCCCGCGAGTTGGACCTTGTGTTCACTCACTTGCACATGGACCACGTGTTCGGATTTCCGTTCTTTGTGCCCATCTACACGCCTGGCTACGACGTGCGTGTCACCGTGCCCGCGTACAGCGAAGACGAAGCCCGCGAGAAAATTGCTCGCTACCTCAACGGCATCTACCACCCGACGCGCCTGCGCGACCTGCCTGCACACGTCACCTTCCAGTGCGTTCGGCCCGGCCGGCCGTTCGATCGCGGTGGCTTTACGCTCACGGGGCTTGGCCTGAACCACCCCGGCGGCTCCGTCGGCTATCGCGTCGAGGTCGATGGGCAGAGCTTCTGCTACATCACCGACACTGCGCCATTCGCCAAGCCCGACGAAGGCGTCTGCGCCGGAAAAGCGGCGCCCCCCGCCGAACAAAAGATCATCGAGTTCATGCGCGACTGCGACGCCGTCATCTACGACACGATGTACGACCGCAACGAGTACCTCGAGAAAATGACCTGGGGCCACAGCTACCCGCAGTACGCGGTCGAGCTGTGCAAACAGGCCGAAGTCAAGCACCTCGTGCTGTTCCACCACGCACCGGACGCCACCGATGAGGCGATGGACGAGCTCGAGGCCGCATATGCCAAGCACGACGCTCCGTTCCCGATCTCGGTGGCCAAGGAGGGTGGCACCGTGAACGTCGAGGGGTAGGTCCGGCTCTCTCCCCCGAGATGATTCAGGCGTTCGGTACGGGCTTCCTGGTTCTTCTGCTAGCTCTGTGGCTGGTCAAGGGGCAGGGGGCGCTCTGGCGGCACACAGTCTGGCAACAGGCAGGGCGTTCGATTGTCGAAACGGCCCGCCGGTTGGGCGCGGACGTGCGCGCTCGATGGACGGGCTGGTCTGTGGTCCAGGGCAGCGTGCGCATCGATTGGACGGGCGGGCTCAGCGGACTGCAGACGACCGTGCGCTACAGGGGGCCTTCGGGACGAAGCAAGGAAGTGCGCGAGGGCATGCTCGATGCCGACCAGGTCCTGGGCATTCGCGACCAGCTGGTCTTGGCCGGCACCCCGTCCAAGGCCGTGGGCGGCGCTGAACCGGACGCCTAGAGGGCTTTAGGACTCGGCGAGCTCACGCTTCGTGGCACGGCGCGCTTCACCACTGATGGCCTGGCCGCGCAGACGCGTCAGAACCTCCGGCAGCTTGTCGGGAACGGTCTCTCCTGGCAGCTCTCGAGCGACAGCGAGTCCGGCACGAGCCTCTTCAAGAAAGGCCGTCGCGTACTCGACGAGCGCCTCGTTGCGCTTGCGTTCGATGGCGATGGCGCCACGATGGTCCAGGAGCCGACGCAGGTGAGTGGCGGTTGCGGCCCGACGTTCTTTTGTGAAGGAGTCGCCGCCCGGGGTTGCCGAGGCGCATGCTTCGATGCGCGCAGTGACGTCGTCGACGTTGATGTTCTCGAGCTCTTTGTCCAGGGTCTGCATCGTGCTCTGCAGTCGAAAGACCCAGGTCGCGACCTCGCAGAGTCCGCGACGGGTCTCGAGGTCCGGCGCGTGGCGGCGAGTCGATGCAAAAAGCGTGAACGCCCGCAGCACCGGCGGTCGATAAGCCGGCTGCAGCACGCGGTTGACGTGGCGCATCGAGGGCAGGCGAGGGGTGTCGAAGCGGATGGCCAGTGGGAGCAAGCCGCCCGACGCCATCAAGCCAACTGTGGCTCCGGTCAGGGCAGCAGCAACCAGACCGTCGATGCCGGCTGGCAGGAGCTGCAGAGCGGCCCACAGACCCAGCGAGGAGCCGATGGCTGTGCCCAGTGCGCCGTTGACGTAGTCGAGCGCGTCGGTGTGCTCGGGAATCATCCACGCGGCCATGGCGCCTGCCACGGCACCGGCACCCAGGACTGCCGGCAGGCGGAGCCACTCAAAGGACAACGCCCCCATGACGACCGCGGTCATCACCAGCGGGGCTGCCCACCACTTTCTCGGGTTGATGGCAATGACGCCGGTGCCGATGGCCAGGGCCAGCGCCAGGTTCGGTTGCCCAAACCACAGACCGCCGAGTCCAAATGCGACTGCGGCGATGGCAGAGGCTGCGGTCCACGCTGCTTGCCGTTGTGGAAGTGCCTTTAGTGCGCCTCCACGGCGGGCTACGGCTGTGCTGCTGCTGGGAATAATGTGTTGTTGGGACACAGCAACGCCTCCTGTCAGTGGCCGACTGCCTTGCGTGCATGTTCTTTTCCGCCTTTGATAGCGGTCAAGCCCTGTGCACTGCTCGGACGGTATGCGCCATAGATCTGGCGCTGTCGAACGGTGTTCTCGGCATCGCGTGCCAGGGATTCATCCCCGTAGGCGTCTGCGGCGGTCTTGAGCACTTCTCCGCCTTCGGCCGCCAGCTCTTGGGCCTTTGCGACGTCGCCGTCTGCGTACGCCCTGGCCGACAGGTTGAGGTAGTAGTTGCCCCAAGCGCTGTTGGCGTTGATGGCCGCGGTGCGGTCGGTCGATGCATCAATGGCGGCGTGGCTGGTGGTCACCGTCGCGGCTGCGTCGGTCACTGTCTGCGCCAGCTGCGCGTCGATCAAGTCGTGGTAGTCGGCAGTAATGGCGGCCACCGGCAGCGTGTCCGCGTTCTGCGGGGCGTCCACGCGGACTCGGGCCACGATGGTGCGGCTCTCTCCGGCGTAGATGTCGCCGAGGCGAACGTTCCAGCCGGTGCCTGACGCCTCGGCATCCCAGCCAATGACCTCGAAGCCATGGACGCCGGTGGGCAGATCGATGCGAAGCGTGGTTTCCCGCGCCACCACGGCAGCGGTTCGGTCCAGCTCGTCGACAAACACGGTCTGCAGTTCCTTTGGGTTGTCGACGAAGTCGTAGGTGCCACCCCCGATCTCAGCGATCTCAGCCAGCAGGTCTTCGTTGTAGTCCAGGCCCAATCCCACGGTCGAGACGCTGACGCCTTGAGACGACAGCATCGCGGCGTAGCGACGCAGGCTCTCGGGGTCGATGACACCCACGTTGGCCTTGCCATCGGACAGCAGAACGACGCGCCCGACGGCGCCTTCGTTCAGGCTTCGGCGTACTTCTCCCGCGCCCTTCTCGAGGCCCGCGTACAGGTTGGTGCCGCCACCCTCCAGGATTCGGTCCACGGCATCGTGGATGGATGCGGGGTCGTAGATCTTGGTGGCCGGAACGATGGTCGTCGCATCGTCGCTGAAGGTGACCAGCGAATAGACGTCGCCTTCCTCCATCGAGCTCGCCAGCATCTTGGCCGCACGCTTGGCGTAGTCGATCTTTCCGCGGGAGGTCATCGAACCAGAGGTGTCCATGACGACGCCGAGGTCGACCGGACGCCGGAACGACTCTCCGAGCTCGGAGGGCGCGCTGACCGTGATGGCCAGGAAGCGCTCATTCCCGGACCCGGCGAGCACCGCGGTGCGATCGAGCGAAGCGGTCACAACCAGATGGCCGTCCGGGGTGGATGGAGCCACGGGCTCGACCACCACGACGGGTTGAGGAATGGGAGGGGTCGGGTCGACAACGGGAGGAGGCGAATCGGCCACCCTCGCGCTTAGGGTGGGGGCGATTGCCGCGGCGATGAGAACAAGCCCGCCGAGGCCCACCGTGAGATGCCAGCGCTGCATTTTGAGGTGCTCCGAAAAGTGAGTGGAAGCCGAATCCGACCGACTTCTGGAGCGACAACGGGTGGCGGCCCGGGTTCCTTACAGCGCGTCTGCTTTTTGTCGCGAAGCGTCAGCCGCCGCGTTTGAAGACTGTAGGCATCGACGTGCCGTCGTCGTAGTTCGGATCGTCGATGCAGTTCTTCTTTTCTTCGTCGAGCATCTCGCCTTCGACGCACACGGGAGGCGGCTTGATCTTCTTGCGAATGACCACGACCTCGGCCTTTTTGACCTCGGGCGGCGGCGCCTTGCCACGGCCGACCTGCAGGGCTTGCACAATCACCTCGGGCAATGCCTGTGCACGCGGCGATTCCGGGTCGTCGGCGTAGCCCCACGTTGCCTTGTTGAGCAGATCGAGCGAGGCCACGTGCAGATCGGGTCGGTGGGACTTCATGAGCCCACCGAGCGGGCTGCGCAACGCACGGGAGGTCTGGTAGACGCGGCGGGCCCAAGCCTGTTCGCGCGCGGCGATCTCGTCCTCGGTGAGCTCGCTGCTCATCATGGCGATGCCAGCTGCGGCGTGTGCTTCGAGGTACACGTCGACGGCGAGCTGATCGGTCATCTTTTCGGGACCCTTCAGGTCCGTGATGTATTCGCGCAGTTGGTCGTCGTCGTTTGACGCAATCCAGGCTTCGAGGCGGAACTCCAGGCCGTCGGTGGCCGGGATATACCAGTCGATACCCTTGATGTCGGGATCGTCTTCGCCACGCCAGCGAGTGCGCAGCGCTGCAAGCTCGCTCCAGTCATTGGCCTCGGCCTGCCACAGGGCCTTTTGGTGGACCCCGTCAAAGCAGTCCCAGCTGCCCTTGTAGAGCGAAGCGTGGTCGGAGCTGCGCTGCATGGCGCTCATGACAATCTTGAGCGACTGGGCGCACTTCTTTTCGCGTTCAAGGCGAATGGCGTTGTGCTGGTCACTGCTGCCCGGAGGTGGCGGATAGGACTTCATGGGCCGGTGAGGGCCGCGGCGAGGTCCGTCTGGGACCTCTGGCGAGAACAGCCATGTGACGGCCATGTCGTCAGTGGCTTCAGCAACGGGCTCTTCAACGACGGGCTCGCCCGAGCCGTCAGGGCTCGCGATCTCGAGCGCCACCGGCGGAGGAGTCACGTCAGGAGCAGGCTCTTCGACCTGGACCACAGGCGTTTCGCCACCGCTGTTCCCCTTCTTGAGGATGACCGTAGCGAGCAGGCCCGCAGCAACCACCACCATGATGCCCGCACCAGCTGCAATGGCGCCGTACGACGACTTCTTTTTGCGCTTGCGGCCTGCAGCGGGCTTGCCCCCTTCGGGGGCCTCTTTGCCCTGTTCAGCCTGGGGGGTGTCCTTGGCAGGCGCACCCGGGCGCTTTCGCTGAGCTGGCTTGGCAATGCTGGACTTCGGCATCGCCAGTGAGGGCGGTGCCGGACCCGACTCGCGTGCAGGTGTCGGCCGCGCGGAGCCACCGCTGGCGCCTGCTTTTTCATCGAGATCGAGGGGTGCGGGAACTTCGGTGTTGCCGGCACCCTTACTGCGTGGGATTCCAATGGTGACTGCGGCCAGGGTGGCGTTGTCGTCGCCTTCGCGCTCGCGCACGGTCCACAGCACATTGCGAACGGCCTCTTGCGGGTCGTTCCAGTCGATTTCGCCCATCTCCCAGTCTTCGATGACTCCGTGCACGCCATCGCTGCACAGAATGAACGAGTCACCGGGTTCGAGTGCCATGGACTGGCCTACCTCGACTTCGACCACCTTTTCGACACCCAACGAGCGCGCCAAGACGTGGGCCTCGGGGTGAGAGGCGGCCTCTTCGGGGGACAGCAGCTCGGCGTCGACGAACAGGTTGACCATGGTGTGGTCGCGGGTGACTTGG
>CAYYHT010000008.1:0-29028 GCA_964471355.1 uncultured Enterobacteriaceae bacterium | reverse complement strand
GGACACCCTGGCGAACGGCGAGCGCGCATACATCCAGGACGAGTTCACGCAGCTGACCGCAGAGGTTGGCCGCATCTCGTCCGTGACGGAGTTCAACGGCGTGGCACTCGGCGATGGCAGCGTCGCGACCATCAACGTGCAAGTCGGCATCAACGACACCGCGAATGACCGCATCGCGATCACCCTTGGTGATTTGCGTGCCGCCACGTTGGGTGTCGATGGCACCTCCATCGACATGTCTACGTCGGCGGGAGGCCAGGCAGCACTGACCACCCTCGACACGGCCATCGACACGGTCAACGGCTACCGTTCGGACTACGGCTCGGTGCAGAACCGACTCGACAGTTCTATTCGGAACCTCGAGACCTACCAAGAGAGCCTGGCAGCTGCGAAGTCCTCCATCAAGGACACCGACTTCGCCGCCGAAGCCGCCGAGATGGCCAAGTTCCAGATCATGCAGCAGGCCGGTCAGTCCATCTTGGGCCAGGCCAACCAGCTCAACCAGGGTGCGATCCGACTCATCGGATAGGTTTAACCTGGGTATTGACCGCCGCGGACCCCCCGGGATCCGCGGCGCTTTTTTGTGCAGAAATCCTTCTATACGCCCAGTTTTGGCCTGATCGGTCCGCAAAAATGATCCGAGGAGAACCACAGAGGCGACCAGACTCATCCGCCTTGTTCAACACACCCCTGGGGGAACGATGGGACTCACCGTCAACACCAACCTTGCCGCGATGAACGCGGTCAAGAGCCTCAATCAGTCCAACCGATCGTTGCAAGGGAGCCTAGGACGCATTGCGTCTGGTTCCCGAATCAACAAGGCCGGTGACGACGCCGCCGGCCTCGCGGTCGCCGAGAACCTCGACGCCGCAGGCCGCTCGTTGAACGTTGCACAGCGCAACGCCAACGACGGCATCTCGGTCATCCAGACCGCTGAAGGAGCGACGGGTGAGGTTGGCCACATCCTCAAACGTATGCGAGAGCTGGCCGTCCAGTCTGCCTCGGACACCTTGGCAAACGGCGAGCGCGCATACATCCAGGACGAGTTCACGCAGCTGACCGCAGAGGTCGACCGCATCTCGGCAGTGACCGAATTCAACGGCGTGGCTCTGGGCGACGGCAGCACCGCCACCATCGACGTGCAGGTCGGCATCAACGACACCGCCAACGACCGCATCGCAATCACCCTCGGCGACCTGCGATCCGCCACACTGTCTGTCGACGCGGCGTCCATCGACATGTCCACCTCGGCGGGCGGCCAGGCAGCACTGACCACCCTCGACACCGCCATCGACACGGTCAACGGCTACCGCTCGGACTACGGCTCGGTGCAGAACCGGCTGGACAGCTCGATCCGGAACCTCGAGACGTACCAAGAGAGCTTGGCGGCTGCGAAGTCCTCCATCAAGGACACCGACTTTGCCGCTGAAGCCGCCGAGATGGCCAAGTTCCAGATCATGCAGCAGGCCGGTCAGTCCATCTTGGGCCAGGCCAACCAGCTCAACCAAGGCGCGATCCGACTGATCGGATAAACCCGTCAGTTCGACGCAGAGCCGCGGCCCTAACCGGTCTGCGGCTCTTTTTTTGTGCCCAGTCTGCAGTTCAAACCAGTTTTAGTTCAAATGCACGAACCAAAAGATCCGAAGAGTCAGCAGAGGCGACATGACTCACCCGCCTCAAACAAATCACCCCTGGGGGAATGATGGGACTCACCGTCAATACCAATCTCGCTGCGATGAACGCAGTGAAGAGCCTCAACGCATCAAACAAGTCCCTTCAGGGCAGCCTAGGACGCATTGCTTCCGGCTCGCGCATCAACAAGGCTGGAGACGACGCCGCTGGCCTCGCCGTCGCCGAGAACCTCGATGCCGCCGGCCGCTCGTTGAAGGTTGCCCAACGCAACGCCAACGATGGCATCTCGGTCATTCAGACCGCGGAAGGCGCCACGGGTGAGGTTGGCAACATCCTCAAACGCATGCGAGAGCTGGCCGTGCAGTCCGCATCGGACACCCTGGCGAACGGCGAGCGCGCATACATCCAGGACGAGTTCACGCAGCTGTCCTCGGAAGTCGACCGCATCTCGGCGGTCACTGAATTCAACGGCGTGGCCCTCGGTGATGGCAGCACCGCGACCATCGACGTGCAGGTCGGCATCAACGACACGGCGAACGACCGCATCGCCATCACCCTCGGTGACTTGCGCTCGACCACCCTGGGCGTGGACGGAGCGGCCATCGACATGTCGACCTCGGCTGGGGCTCAGACCGCCCTGACCACGCTCGACACCGCCATCGACACGGTCAACGGCTACCGTTCGGACTACGGCTCGGTGCAGAACCGACTCGACAGTTCTATTCGGAACCTCGAGACCTACCAAGAGAGCCTGGCAGCTGCGAAGTCCTCCATCAAGGACACCGACTTCGCCGCCGAAGCCGCCGAGATGGCCAAGTTCCAGATCATGCAGCAGGCCGGTCAGTCCATCTTGGGCCAAGCCAACCAGCTCAACCAGGGTGCGATTCGACTCATCGGCTAGATGCCCCGATCGGCTCGAACAGCCCATCTGGGCTCGTGACAGCCGGTCGGACACACGGAGGAACACATGCCAGCGATTGATGGAATTACCTCGGGGTTCAATACCTCCGCGCTGATTTCTTCCATCACCAGCACGATGTCGATCCCAATCAGCCGCATGAAGGGCGACCTCAAGATGCTGGGGGACCGCCAGAGCGCGGTCGCAGAGCTCTCGGGGCTGCTCGAGAAGCTGGCGGTAGCCGCCGAGGGACTCGACGAGGAGCAGGAAGCCTGGGCGTGGACCCCAACCTCCTCCAACGAAGACGCCGTCACACTGACGGCCGATGGCGATGTGGTCCCCGGCAGCTGGGACATCGACGTCACCAGCATCGCCCGCGCCCAAGTGAGCGCATCGGACAACTACCTGGACAAGGCTGCCGCTGGCACATTCGCCGCGGGAACGATGACCGTCAACGTGGGCGGAGTCGACACCGACATCATCATCGACGGCACCAATGACAGCCCCCAAGGGCTAGCCGACGCCCTCGACGCCGTGGACGGCATGACCGCCTACATCGTGGACGATGGCAGCGCGAATCCCTATCGAATCGTGGTGCGCAGCGACTCCAGCGGAACGGCGGGCGCAGTCAGTTTCTCTGGGGCCACCCCGAACTTCTCCGAGACCGTGACCGCGACAGATGCGGTCGTCGAGATCGACGGAATGACGGTCACCAGCGCATCGAACGACCTGGAGATCATTCCGGGCATCACCATGACGGTCAAACAAGAGACGACCAGTCCGGTGAACGTCCAGGTCGCCCGGGACGACGAGGTCTTCAACGAGAAGATCCAAGGCTTCGTCGATGCCTACAACGCCGTGGTGGCCAACTACGAAAAGGGCATGGCCCACAACCCTGACCTGGGCATCGAAGGCAAGCTGCGCGGTGACTCGACCGCAAGACGCGTGATGACCAAGCTGTCCGACCTGATGGGCAGCGAGTTTACGAGCGGAACCCTGACCTCTATTGGGCAGCTCGGAGTCAAGACTCTGCAGACGGGTCAGCTCGAGCTGGACGCAGACGCATTGCAGGCCGCCCTCGACGCCGATCCCAGTGCCGTTCGAGACCTGCTGATCGACACCGACGGACCGATGGCATCGCTCATCTCCGAGATCCGCGATGTCTATGTCGACGAGGACGACGGCCTGCTGTCGATCCGCACCGAGTCCCTCGAATCTTCCGAGGAATCACTGACCGACCGCATCGAGATGCGCGAGAAGCAGCTGTCGGCAACCGTCAGCCGGCTGCGCACCAAGTTCGAGTACATGGAGGCCACCATGGCCCGTATGCAAGCCACCGGCGCGATGCTCTCGGGCCTTCTCTCGGGCCTCGCATCGCCCTCAGACCTGAACGAGTAAACCTGGACAATCATGAGCTATGCAACGTACCGAAAACAAGCTGTCCGAACCGCATCGCGGTCGCGGTTGCTGCTCATGCTCTTCGAAGAGGCGGACAACCGTCTGACGTCGGCACGCGCCAAAAAGCCATCCCAGCCCGGGTTCGTCCAGGACGTGCACCGAGTTCGCGCCATCTACTCCGAGCTGATCTCGGCCCTCGACGTCGAAGCGGCTCCCGAGCTCGCAACCCAGCTGCTGCCTCTGTACCAATGGTGCGTGTCAGAGCTCGGCGCCTCGGCGCGGGAGCCGGACCGACTTGCGGGGGTCCAACGGGTCACCCGCACCCTTAGCGATGCCTGGTTCGCCGCCGTCCGGAAGATCCAATGAACCCCCGGCCCGAAGCGATGACGCTGATCGCCAAGACGGTCTCGCTGACCGAGGCACTCGACGCCGGCGAAGACGTGAGCGCCGAAGAGCTGCAGCTTGTCTGTGAGGGCATCGAGTTGCATGCTCACTCCATGGATGCGGCACCGCTGCGGATCCTCGCCGATGCATTCCGCGATCTGCGCGCGGCCGTGGATCGCGCCCAAGCCGCGACCGAACGCGAAATGCGCAAGCTGGGCAAGGGTCGACGAGCCCTCAAGGGCTACTCGCCCAAGCCCAAGGGACGCCGAGGACAGCGGTTCAAACGCACGGGCTAAACCGCCGAGCCGACCGTCCGATGGGGGGCCGGAGGTGCGATGCGCGCCTGGCTCATCCTATGCATGTTGTCTGTCCCCATGTCGGCCTCGGCCGACAACCACGAGACCGACACCGCGGACACCGCGGACACCGCGGACACTGCGGACACTGCGGACACTGCGGACACTGCGGACACTGCGGACACCGACACCGCGGACACCGACACCGCGGACACCGACACCGACACCGACACCGGCACCCCTGGCGACGGCCCCTCGGCGGCATTCGCGTCGGGCGAGACGGGCGGGCTCGGCTGCGGCGTCACCCAAGCGGGCACCGGTCTATGGTTGGTGGCGCTGATGGCACTGATGTTCAGGCGTCGGCGATGAGCTTTCTGGCCCGCGCCATCGTGCCTGTTGCTGTGGCTCCGGCCAGTGGCGGTCCCAAGGTCGTCCTGCCGCCAGCCGCCGGTCACGGGCTTCGTGCCCGCTCGGCCATCAACCGACTGACCGTGCGCGACGTCGAGACACGGGAGTGCATCAACGCCCTGCTGGGCGCCCTGTGCAGCATCGAGCAAGAGACGGAGGACCTGCGCCACCGCATGTTGCTGGCGGGATCGGGCATCGCCCTGAAGCCCGAGTTGGTCGCCATTTCCCCCGCGGAGCTGCAGCTGCAACGAGAGCTCGGGTTCGGCGACGGCACCCGCGTTGTGGTGCATCTGGACTTGATCGTGTGGCAGGCCCGCCGGCTGCTCACGCTGGACGGAAACGTGGTTGATGGCCCCGATGGCCTGACCATCGAGTGGACGAACCTGTCCCAGGAGGAGCGAGATGTCTTGGTCGGATTCGTATTTCAAGAGCAGTCTCGGGAGCGTCGTCGTGCTCTCGATCGCGATGGCCACTGAACCTGCCATTGCAGCTGAAGGCCCTACTCTTTCCCTGCGTGTCGTGGCAGAAGCCCGAGATGACGAGAACATCGCGGCGATCTACGGGCCAGGAAACGCAGGCGGAGGCGGCTCACTGCAGGTCGGCATTATGGGCAAGCTGGGCGTGGACATCGAGGCGACCTGGAGTCGCATGACGCCCACTTCGGGCGGAAATTCAGCCCTCGACATCTATCCGGTGTCGGTGCTGGGTACCTGGCAGCTGTCTGACCCTGCGAGCCGGGCGCGCATCATCGCCGGACTCGGACCCGCACTTGCCGGATTCTCGGAGCGTTCAGGCCGGGCCGAGGTCGCCGACGAGGTCAAGACCGGGACCAAGTTCTCCCTCGAAACCCGGCTGTCCGCAGTCGTCGACACCGGCTTTGTTCGTCCACCCATGGCACCGAGCCCCAGCACGGTCAAGGCCCTGCTTGTCGAGTTCTATGGCGCTCGCCGGATTCAAATGCCCAAGCCAGAGGGCTCGGGCTTCAGGCTTGGAGCTTGGCGGGTCGGCGTGGGAATGGCGGTTCGTCTATGATCGCCCTGTTGCTGGCGACGGCACTGGCTCAGGAAGCCCCCACCATCGGCCGCTGGGTGGTTCACCTGGACAAGGACGCCGAGGTGGTGGTGTTCCCGCAGGTCGATCGCTGGCGGATCGAGGTCGGCATCTACCACAACGAAGAGTCCTTGGCGGGACAGGTCGACGGCACGCGACGCTGGGTCGAGGCCGTCGAGACCGCGAGCGTTGGCAACGGCACGACCTACCTCAACTTCGTGTTGTCTGGCGTGGTGCTGTCCGGAGGAAAGGTCGCCCTCAATGTGGTTCGGACTGGAGAAGACGTCGCCTTCGAGTTCGCCCTGCAGCCGTATAAAGAGACCACCCAGCTGCCGCCGCTGACATCGTTCGACCTTGCCAAAGGTACTTGGAAGCGTGAGACAGCACCCGAGCCTTCGGTCGCCCTGACGGCACTGTCCGGCGACGCCTCCACCGCCCGTCTGAATCCGTCGCTCGTGGCTGTCCATCCGGGCGGCTGGTCCATGCCCGCGGGCATCGAAGACGAACGGTTGCGCCGACCTCCAACGGGATGGGAGGCCATCACCGGCTACCGCAATGCCCTTGCTGTCAGCACCAGCGACGTCTCGAAGACGTGGGCGCGCTACCGGCTCGGCTTGGCGCATGAGCAGCTCGGCATGTTCCGAGAGGCCAGCTACTACTACGACGATCTCGAAAACCACGGAGCGCCTCCGGCCTTCATCCACTTGGCAAGAGCCCAAGCCGATCTGCGGGTGAGACGCTGGGGAGCAGCACGGTCTGAATGCAAAGCCGCGGCGCATCCAGGAGTCTCGGAGCGATCGCTTCTGGTCTGCCTTGGCGCCGTATCTCTGGCCACCGGCTCGCCTCCGCCTTCCCAAGTCGGCCGAGCACTCGGTGCGATCACCAAGAACCCCGCCGAGCTGTTGTTGGCCGGACAACTGCTGCAGAGCGACAACAGGCACGCCGAAGCACTCCCCTTGCTGGCCAAGGCACGAGCCCGCGCCACCGGAGACCTCGTCGGCCACGTGCTGCTGTCGGTCGGCGATGCATACTGGGCGACCGGCAATACAAAGGGTGCGTACGACGCATGGAGTGGGGTCTACGGGCAGCAGTCGGACCTCGCATATAGCCGCCGCACGATGGCTGAGATGGTCAGGGACGGGCGCAGGCGATGGGCGGGCTACGTGCCTGAGTTGGAGTCGACGGCAAAGAGCGGAGGTCCTCCAGCCCTCGAGGCACGCTGGCAGCTGTACCAAATCCACTTGGCCTACGGCGACGTCGAATCCGCCATGTTGCAGCTCATGCAGCTGCGCGACCAATCCGAAGACACGGCGCGGCGCATGAACGCCGATGGAATCATTCGGGAGCACTGCGCCGCACGGATCCATCGAAGTCACCAAGCCATGCGAGACGTCGAAGTGCTCGCCGCCGCGCAGTTCTGTTGGACCCCTGCCCTCGACGAACAGCCCGGATCCGTCGCCACTCTGCTGATTCTCGCCGACTCCGCAATGGCCCTGGGACTGCACAAAGAGGCGCTGGAGTGGCAGCGTCGCGCAGTCGCTACACAGAGCACCCACGACATCGACGATCCCTCTGCGCTCCTGCGCCTGGCCACGCTCTATGCGCGCACCGATCACGGCGAGGAAGCGCTAGAGACCCTGGACTATCTGGGGGATGTGACTCGGTCTGAGCGGTGGACGCAGCCCGCAGCCATGGCGAGAGCCGAGGCACTGTCCCGGCTCGGTCGACTCGATGAAGCAGAACGCATCTTGGCGCCGGTCGCACGATCCGAGATCGGCGGCCGAGCCAGACGCATGCGGGCACTGTTGTTGCGGCGACTTGGCCGTTGCGAAGAGGCCATTGTGATGTTGCAGTCCCTGCCTGCCGACGATGTGGCGAACTTGGCCCACGCACGATGCGAGCTCGACGTCGGAAACCCCGAGGGCGCTCGCACGATGGCGCAGCCCCTGCTCGATGTCCCCGAGACCGCACAAGAAGCGCTGTGGATCATCGAGGCGGCTGCGGTTGCCGAGTCCGATCCAACGCCCCCCGAACCAGAAGATTCTGGGCGTTGGGCCGCGGCAAGGCGCGAAATGATACTTGCGGACGAGCTTCTGGAGCGATTGCGCACCCAGTGAGATCCACCTAAAGTCCCGCAAAAAGTGACCGATTGCGAGACAGGAGGGTCACTCATGGCAGGGTTCATCAACGAGCGCATGTTTCAGGGCCTGCAGCGAGTTCTCGACGTCCGGCAGGCACAGCACGCCGCCACCGCCGCGAACATCGCCAACGCCGAGACCCCTGGCTATCGAGCCAAGGTCATCGACTTCAACAAGGCCATCGAAGGCGCCTTTGAGGAGCTCGGAAGCGACCCCATCGAAGAGCTGCCCATCATCGAGCTCGAGCCTCCGGAATGGGCTGCCGATGGAAACTCGGTCGACGCCGAACGCGAGACGGCCCGCCTGCAGGCCAACAGTCTCATGTACCGGGCCGTCTCGACCGGAATCAGCAAGCGCTTCGCGATGCTCAAATACGCCGCCAACGACGGGAGGTAGGCATGGACCTGCTCGACACGATCAACATCACCGCGAGCGGCTTGTCTGCGCAGCGGACCCGGGTTCAGACCGCGGCGGCCAACTTGGCCAATGCGCGAACCACGCGCACCCCAGAAGGCGGAGCCTACAAGCGACGCAGCGCGGTCTTCCAGGCAGCCCCGGTGGACGCCTTTGGCAGTCGCCTCGAGCAAGAACTCGCCGGCGTGGTCGTCACCGACATCACCGCCGATCAGACCCCCGGGCCGCAGGTCTTCGATCCCTCCCATCCAGACGCCGATGACCAGGGATTTGTCGAGCTGCCGAACGTGGACATCATGTCCGAGATGGTGGACCTGATGGCGGCCAGCCGCACCTACGAGGCCAATGCAAACGTGTTGGACATCACCCGTGACCTGGCAGCCCGCGCCCTCGACATCGGAGGTCGCTGATGGACCCATTGCTCGGACCCCTCGCAAAACCCGGAGCCCTGCCGCCAGCAGCCCGCCCCGGTGAGGGCCTTCCGTCCAAGCCAGGCGGAGACTTTGGCGTCGATCTCGGCTCGGCGGTCGGGAAGATCGAGGGCCAGCACGCAAAGGCCGATTCCGCACTTGAGCTGCTGGCCACCGGCCAAGAGGTCGACTTGCATGGCGCGATGATCGAGCTTGAGAAGGCAGACATCGCACTGCGCACCATGGTCTCGGTTCGAAATCGAGTCATCGGCGCGTACGAACAAATCATGAACATGAGTCTGTAGAAGCATGAACTCGCGGTTCGACCAGTTCCGCGCCTATCACGACGGCCTCGAGCCCGAGCGTCGTCGATGGCTCTACTCAATGCTCGCCCTGACCGCCGCAATGGTGCTGTCGGTCGGGTACTGGTCCAGCCTCACGACGTGGCAGCCGCTGATGTCCGGCCGCAGCTACGAAGAACTGCTCGACGCCGCCGCCGCCCTCGACAACCAGAATGTGCCGTACCAGCTCGACAATGGTGAGCTGCAGGTCCCTCTGGGTCAGATCGGAAGCGCCCGCGCCGCACTGGCCTCATCCGAGCGCCTGCCCGGACTCGAAGACGTCGGCTCGCTGCGCATCGGCCTGACCCCGCAAGCCCAAAACTGGGCCTTCATGCGCTCCAAAGAAGGCGACCTGGCACGCATGGTGAACGGCATCACCGGCGTCGCCGCCAGCCAGGTCAGCATCGTGCCGGAGCGGGAGTCGCTGTTTACTGGTGACGGCGCCCCCGCCCGCGCTTCAGTCTTTGTGCGCATGCGGCCTGGGCATGGCCTGGACCCCACCCAGGTGCGCGCCATCGTCAACATGGTGGCCCACGCTGTGGACAACCTGAGTGCCGAGTCGGTCTCACTTGTCGATGACCGCGGACACGTGCTTCATGAGGGCGGAGTTGCCGCCGGCAGCAGCCAAGCCGCGGCGAGCAATCAGCTGCTCGAGTTCAAGCAGCGCCTGGAGCAAGATCACGAACGCAACGTGGCCCAGGCCCTGCTGCCGATCTTGGGCGACGAGACCTCGATGAGCGTGACCGCAACGGTCGAGCTGGACATGGCCCGCACCGAGATCTTCGCGCGAAAGGTCGACAACGAAGCGCCCGCAGTGCTCTCCGAAGAGATGGCCGAGTCGACCAGCGGGGCTGCCACCCCCGGCGGCGTGCCGGGAGTCGGTGCGAATCTGCCCGAGCGCGGCGGGGCAGCCGCAGCGGGTGCACAGCCCAACCAGCAGAGCGAATCGGCCACCGACTACAGCTACCCAACCTCAACCGAACATCGCGTCACCCCAGCCGGCAACGTGCGGCGCATGAGTGTCGCGGTTCAGGTCGACGCGGGCCGTATCGGCGAGCTCGCTGCCTTGGCGGAGCTTGAGCCAGCCGAGCTGCAGCAGCGCATCGAGAAAGCCGTACAGGCGGCGGTGGGCTTCGACGAGCGCCGCAAAGATTCGGTGTCGGTGCAGTTCATTCCGTTTGCCGAGCGCACCTGGGTCGAAGGAACCGAGGCCGCCACCCTCGTCGAGAACGTCATGACACTCGAGCGAGTGGCGCCGTGGGCGCTTGCGGGCATGACCGTCATGCTGACCTTCTTCATGGTGGTGCGACCCATCATGGCCAGGCTCGAGCCGACCAAGCACGAGGTCAACGACAACGAGGATGTGCCCCTGATCGATCCAGATGCGGACCTCGCGGAGCGCCTGCAGACGATGGTGGCAAACTTCCAGCCGGTTGATGCCAGCGATCTGAACCGCTTGGCTCGTCGCGAGAGCACCGCCGCCGCCCGTGTACTGCGTGATTGGAAAGAAGCCGGAGGAGGAGCCTAAATGCTTGCCGCAATGGTCGAAGACGCAGACGAACTGTCGGGCCCTCAGCGGGCTGCCCTGCTGCTGATGTACCTCGACCACGACACCGCCAAGAAGGTGGCCGTGCACTTGACCCGAGCCGACCTTCACGAGATTGGACTGGCGATGGCCACCGTCAATCAGGTGAGCGAGAGCGTCATCGAGTTCATCGTGGGCGAGTTCGTCACCGACCTCAACCGCACCGTCATGCTGCCGGCTTCGGGCGCCGAGTTCGCGCTGAAGGTGCTGCCTGACCTGATCGAAGGAGAGGAGAGCATCGCGCTCGGATCGTCCCTGCGCCGGGCGCTGTCGACAGAGTTCGAACAGTTCATCAACGGCCGAGCGCCTGCAGCGGTGGCCGCCGCGCTGCGAGATGAGCACATGCAGGTGCAGGCCCTCGCGATGCTGCTGATGGGCCCCGAGAATGCCGGCAAGGTGCTCGAGGAGATCGACGAGGAGGGCCGTCGGCGCATTGTCGCTCGCATGGCAAAGATCGAAGCTGTGACCGGCGATGCGGCCGAAGAAGTCGAGCGCGCGATCCGAGACGCCCTCACCACCGAAGCCAGTCAGCAGCTGTCCCTGGCCGGAGTCGAGCGCGCAGCCAAATCCCTGGGCCGACTCGAAGCACTCGATCGCCAGTCTGTGCTCGACCTGATCGCGACCGACGAACCCGACCTGTCCGAAGAGCTGCGACGGCGCCTGTTCGTGTTCGACGACCTGGCCGAAGTCCCCGATCGCTCCATGCAGGTCCTGCTGCGCGGCGTCCCCCGAGAGGCATTGGTCACCGCCCTGCGCGGCGCCAAGCGCAAGCTGCTCGATGCGTTCACCCGCAACATGTCCAGCCGAGCCGCCCGCGATCTGTTGGAAGAGATCGAGGTTCGCGGCGCTCTGCCTCGCAAGAAGGTCGAGGCCGCTCGAGACGAGATCGTCGAGTCTGCTCGCCGACTTGCTGACGACGGGGCCATCGCCATGCCCGGCGGCGGAGGAGACATGCTTTGAGCTTTGTGCCGCTCGGTCGCTCACAGAAGGGAGTGTTCCAGGCGTTGTTGTTGGAGGAAACAGCACCCAAGCCACCGCCACTACCCCCACCAGAACCACTGCCGGCCACAGCTCTGGAGCGGCCTGCAGTCGACGAGGCCGAGATCAGCGCCGCTCTTGTTGCGGCCGAGCAGGACCGAGAGGCCGCACAGGAGCAGCTGGAACAGGCACGAGCCATCCTCATCGAGGCCCAGCGGTCCCGACGCGAGACCCTCAAGCAGGCATCGGAGGACATCGCCGAGCTGGTGGTTGCCCTGACCCGCCGAATGGTGCGCGACGCGCTGTCGCTGCACCCCGAAGCGCTGCCCTCGTTGGTCCGGGACGCCATCGGCCGACTGCCCGAGCACGCCGATCTCGAAGTGCTGGTGCCACCGGGTCGGGTGGAGTTGGTCCAGGTGGCGATCACGGGCGCTGTGCGTGTGCGTGCAGACCCATCCCTTCAGGCCGGATGCCGCGTGCTCACCACCCACAGCTCCCTCGACGTCTCCCTGCATGCGCTCATCTCGGGCGTCGAGTCCGCCGTCCATGACTGGCTCGCGGAGCAGGCCTGATGCGACTCGATCTGTCGCGTCTAGCCGAGCTGACGCTGCAAGCACCCTTGCGCCGGGGCCGCGGTCGCGTGGTCAAAGTCGTCGGCGAGCTGATGGAGGCAGAGCTGCCCGGGGCCGAGATCGGCGCGGTCTGCTCAGTCGATGGACGCCCCGCCGAAGTGGTGGGATTCCGCGGCGCTCGTTCGCTGCTGATTCCCCTGGCAGATCTGACTGGTGTCGCGCTCGGGGCTCCGGTCACCACCCAAGAGGTGCGACTGAGGGTCCGTGTGGGGCACGGCCTGCTCGGTCGCGTCGTCGACGGCCTGGGCAATCCCATCGACGGCGGCCCGCCCATCTCAGGCCGCATGCGGCCGGTCGACGGACCTGCGCCGGACCCTCTGCGTCGAGCACCGATTCGGCAGCCACTCGAGACAGGAGTGCGCGCAATCGATGCACTCTGCCAGCTGGGTCGGGGCCAGCGCATCTCCATCGCAGCGGGCAGCGGCGTCGGCAAGTCGACTCTGCTGGCTATGCTGGCACGGCAAGTCCACACGGATCTGTCTGTGATCTGCCTGGTCGGAGAACGCGGTCGAGAGGTGCGTGAGTTCCTGGACGACACTCTGGGACCGGAGGGACTCGCACGCTCTGTCGTCGTCGTCGCGACCTCCGATCGTCCTCCGGCGCTGCAGATCGCCGCCGTACGCACCGCGACCGCTATCGCCGAGAGTTTCCGCGACCGTGGCAATCACGTTCTGATGCTGGTGGACTCGCTGACCCGCTTGGCCCATGCGCGACGTCAAATCGGCCTGGCCGCAGGAGAGCCCCCGACCACTCGCGGCTACACACCGAGCGTCTTTGCGCTGCTGCCGCGCCTTCTCGAACGGGCTGGCTGCACCGAAGAGGGCTCGGTAACTGGCATCTACACGGTGCTCGTGGATGGCGACGACATGGACGATCCCATCGCAGATGCCGTGCGCGGACTGGTCGACGGACACGTTGTGCTCTCGCGCAGCTACGCCAACATGGGTCACTTTCCGGCAATCGACGTGCTGTCTAGCCTGTCCCGGCTGATGTCAAAGCTGGCCGATGCCCCCCACGCCGCCGCGGCCACCGAAGCCAGGAAGCTGCTGGCTGTATGGAAGGAAAACGAAGAGCTCGTGCGCCTGGGCGCCTATCGGGCCGGTTCGTCCGCGGAAGTCGATCGTGCGCTGGTGCTCGTGCCCAAGCTCATGGCGTTCCTCGCTCAGACCCCCGACGAGAACAGCACGCTGCAGCAGACCAAGACCCAGCTGGCCCAGATCGTCGGCCACGCCGCCCCGAGCTAGCCCTGCGGACCCTGCAGGGTGGCAAGTGCCTCGAGCAGCTCGTTTGGCTCGAAGGGCTTTGCCAGGAACCGTTCGTCTTGCATGGGCAGATCGCCGTCGTCGGGCTCGTAGTCCGCAAAGCCACTCATGAACAACACGGGCAGCTGGGGCTTGAGTGCACGCAGACGCGTTGCGAGCTCGACACCACCGATGTTGGGCATGACGACGTCGGTCAGCAAGATGAGTCGTTCAGCTGTCAGCCCTTTGAAGACGTCGAGTGCTTCTTGTCCAGATGCCGCCGTGACCACCTTGTAGCCCGCCACACGAAGCAAACGGGCAACCACGTTGCGCAGCGCCTCGTTGTCCTCGGCGATCAGGACCGTCTGGCCCGCCGGAGCTGTGGGAGCCGTCGGCGGCGGGGTTGCGGTGACGGGCCGCTGGGAGGTCGGCAGCAGATGCAGGGTGAACGTCGTTCCCACCCCCTCTTCGCTGCGCACACGGGTGAAGCCACCCGCCTGTTTTACGATGCCATAGGCACTCGCCAGACCCAGTCCGTTGCTCGTGCCCTTGGTGCTAAAGAACGGCTCGAAGACTCTCGAACGGACCGCCTCGGGCATGCCCACACCGGTGTCCTGGATCGTGATGGTCACGTACGAACCCCACTCGGCCGTCTCATCGGGCTCGGCGTCCGACAGGTCGACGAGCACTACACTCGTGGTCAATGTGAGCACACCGCCGCTGGGCATGGCATCGACGGCGTTCTCAACCATCTCGAAGAGCACTTGCTGCAGCAGGCCTGGGTCGAACTTGGTCGACCACAACCCCTCTTGCAGCTCGTACTCGAGCGTAATCCCGCCTGATAGCTTGCGGCGGATGGCCGGCTCGAGCGTGTTCAGCGTCTCGTTCAGGTCGATGACCTTGGGCCGAGCCTGGCGCTTGCGACTGAAGGCGAGCAATTTCTCGACCAAGGCAGCCGCGGTGTTGGCCGCGGCGAGGGCCGCATCGAGGTCTCGACCTGCTGCACTGCCCGTGGGCAGGGCCGACTGGGCAAATCGCGTGTGATTGACGATGACAGTCAGCAGGTTGTTGAGGTCGTTGGCCACGCCACCGGCAAGACGTCCAAGCGCCTCTTTGCGTCGCTTGCGTTCTTGGTCCGCCTCGGAGTTCTGCGAGATTCGGCGGCTGAGACCGATCGTTCGCCGCAGTGCGTATTCGAGCTGAACGTCGTCAATCGGCCCGACGGCGATGTCATTGGCGCCAGCGTGCAGCACCCGCACGTCGAGCTCGTCGTCCCCCTCGGGGACCAAGGCCAGAATCGGAGTGCGCACCCATTGAGGATCGCCTCGGAGCCCGCGAATTTCGTCGATGCCGGTTCCGTCCTTGCCGACGATCACCAAAAAACCATCGACGTCTTCGTCGGTGGCAGCGACGGCGAACCCGATCCGCAGCAGCGCCTTGGCGGTCGCTCCAGATTCTTCGGGGTTCACAATTCGCAGCTGCACCGAGCCCAAGCCACATCCTCCTATTCATTCACAGATTTGAAGTAGTCCTTTCAAGGTGCTCGCGCACAAGGACGCATTCAACCCCAATTTCGATGCCAGGTGCGTTCAACAGACCGGTACCGACACGCGCACCACCGCACCAGTTTCACCTGCCTGTAGTTCCAGTGCGCCTTTCCAGCCCTCGGCCAGGTACCGCGCAACCCAAAGCCCCATGCCAGTCCCGTCGCTGCGGGTTGTGGCAAACAGCGCGATGGGATCTTCGAGTTCCGAGTCAAAGCCCGGTCCGTTGTCCGCGAATTCGATGAACGCGACGTCGCCCTCACGCCAACTGCGAATTGTGATGGACGGGTCCGAGACCTCCGAGGTCGCGGTGACCGCGTTCAAGATCAAGCTGATGCACAGGTGTCGGGCGTTGGATTCCGACCAGCGAACCAGCAGAGTTGGATCATCGAATTCCCAATTCACCGTCACCGAGCGCAGGCGGCCCGTGCCACGCACCTGCTCGACGGCAACCTCGAGGGCTTGTTGAATGGGGGAGTCCACTGCAGCCGTCGGCACGCTTCGACTCATGAGCAGCAGCTGCCGCACTGACTCGATCATCGTTCCCGCCGAGTGCTCCAATCCATCAATGTCATCGGGGTGCGCAGAGGCCCCCGCGGCCGTCGCCCGACGCAGCATGGCCAGGGACAAACGCTGCACGCTGAGCGCGTTGTTCAGCTCATGCGCGATGCCGGCGACCATGTACCCAACATTCGCCAAACGATCGGCGAGCACGATCTGCGCACCATCAGCCACACTCGGATCCAGAGTCGTCATCCTAAAAGCCTGCTAGTGCGATCCGATGAGACACTCATGGTCTGTTCCTGAGAGACGCTCAACCGCATGTCCGGCACCATCCTACTAATCGACGACGACGAGCGGCTGCTTTCTGTGCTGGCCCGCACGCTGCGTGCCGAGGGATTTGGCGTACGGACGGCCAATGCAGCCGAGATCGCCCTGTCCGATTTGGCACTGCGACCGTGCGATCTAGCCGTCGTCGACCTGATGATGCCCGGCATGAGTGGACTCGAGTTCCTGCAAGTCATGGGCAAGAAGTACCCCCGTATTCCGGTCATCGTGATGTCCGGCATGGGCAGTATCGACGTGGCCGTGCAGGCGATGCAAGGCGGCGCTGCGGACTTTGTCGAGAAGCCAATCCGACCCGAGCGAATCCAAACCAGCATCCACAAAGCCCTTGAGATGGCGGCGCTCCAAGATCGCCACGAGCGCCTGCTCGAAGATATCGGCGCCAACAAGCGTCTGGTGGGCTCATCGACTCCCATGCGTCAGCTGCGGCAGCTGATCGTCAAGGTCGCCCGGACCGACGCCCGAGTCCTCGTCCTGGGCGAGAACGGCACCGGCAAAGAGCTCATCGCAAGCGCCATTCATGAAGGGTCCGCCCGCGCCGAGCAGCCATTCATCAAGCTCAACTGCTCCGCGCTGCCCGATCACCTGCTCGAGAGCGAGCTGTTTGGTCACGAACGCGGCGCGTTTACCGGGGCGCACGCACGACGGCGAGGTCGATTCGAGCTTGCTCATCGGGGCACGCTCTTCCTCGACGAAATCGGCGACATGCCCCTGTCGATGCAGGCCAAGATCCTGCGCGCCCTGCAAGAGGGAGAGTTCGAGCGGGTGGGCGGTGCCGAGACAATCAGCGTGGACGTGAGAGTCATCGCCGCGACCAACAAGGACATCGAGTCCATGGTCGACCTCGGCTCCTTCCGAGAAGATCTCTTCTATCGACTCAATGTGTTCACGCTGCGCCCCGCACCCCTGCGCGATCGTCCCGGCGATGTGCCCGAGCTGGTCGAACATCTGCTGAAGATCAACGGCAACGGACTGCAGTTCACCATTGGCGCACTGCGGGCGCTCGAGCAGTATCCATTCCCCGGAAACGTTCGAGAACTTCAGAATATCGTCGAACGGCTGGTGATCCTGGCTGACGGCCCACGCATCGACGAGGGGACCGTTCGAGCCTCATTGCCTCGCCTGCGCAGCCATGCGCCGACGCCACAGACGCAGATTCGCAACGTCGCTCCCCCATTCCCCACAAGCCGAATCGCCTCCCTCGAGGAATTCGAACGCGAGCGAGTGCTCAGAGCCCTGCATGAATCCAGCGGAAAACGCGGCGACGCGGCCCGCCTGCTGGGTATGTCCCGTTCGACGCTGTGGCGACGGCTCAAAGCGCTCGGCTTGGAATAGGCTGATTCAGCTATACTCGCCTGCAAAGGGAGTTGATTGCCCATGGCGGGGGTGCGCGGCAAAGCGCTGGTTGTCGGTACCACGGCAGCGTTGAACGACGAGCTGGCCACCATGATGGCCGCTCAAGGGTTCGACGTCATCATCGCCTCCGATGCTCGGTTCATCCTGGATCACGCCGGCCAGGACTGCACTGTTGTGGTGGTGGCCGGCCCCATCGGTCAGCTGGACATTGCCGAGTTCAGCCAGGTCCTCAGAGCCGATCCAACGACCCAGTCAGTCCCCATCATCGTGGTCACCCCCCGCGAGGATCGCGAACTGCGAAAACGCGCCCTCAAGGCCGGCGCGAACGACTTCGTCTACGCCCCCGTCGATCGATTCGAGCTCGCCGTCCGCTTGAGAAATCTGCTGAAGGCCTCATCAGCATCCAGCTCGGCCTCTGTTCCTCTCGACGCGGTGGCTGACCAGGTGGTGATCCTGGACAAGCAGGGGTGTATCGAGACCGGAAACACCAAGTGGCTCAATGTGGTGAACCGCCGCGGACTCGGCACCAGTGGCGGAACCGGCGTGAAATACGTGGACATCGGCGTGCTGACCGATCCCGAACAAATCGCGGCCTTCGAACAAGCACGGCATGCGGTGAACCTTGGTGTGCTTCCCTATTTTGAGCTCGAAGTCAGCATGCCTGTCGACGGCAGCCACCGCTGGTTCGGAGTGCGCATGAGCCGCATATCCAGCGGATCGACACCCCGAACCATCATCACTCACCGGGACATCACCGATCAGCGAACCGCGCAGCGACAGATCGCCCTGGCCGACAGACTCGCCAGCGTGGGCACGTTGGCGGCCGGTGTCGCGCACGAGATCAACAATCCGCTCACCTATGTGCTCGCCAACACCGAGACGCTGGTCGCCGAACAGCGGTTTCCCGAAGATCCCGAAGCCACGCAGATGCTGCGCGATTCACTGCAGGGATTGCGGCGAGTGCAGAGCATCGTCAAGGTCCTGCATGCCTTTGCACGCCGAGAAGACGACGAAGCAACGCCATCCGATGTAAACGCAGCGATCCGCGGAGCGCTCGTGCTCTCTCGCCGCCAACTTCAGGGGGTGTGCGACATCACCACCGACCTAGTTGTGGCTTCACCGGTCGCATGTGGACCGGGTCCGATGATCCAAGTCCTGCTCAATCTGTTGGTCAACGCCGCGCAGTGCTTTGATCGCCGCCGCGAAACCGAGCCCGAGATCCACATTCGCGGCCGGCAGATTGGCGAAGAAGTTCATGTCAGCGTCATCGACAACGGGCCCGGAATCGCACCGCACGTCCTGCCACACATCTTCGACGCGTTCTTCACCACCAAGCGATCGGGCAAAGGGTCCGGGCTGGGCCTGGCCATCTGCCAAGATCTGATCGAGGCACACGGCGGCCGCATTGAAGTCGAGTCGACCGTCGGCAAGGGAACCACCTTCACGATCATCGTCCCGACCGCCACCTACTTGCCCGACGGCGACACCATGGTTCCGAGTCTGGGGCTCGACCGCGGATCAAAAGTCCTGGTCGTGGACGACGAACCCCTCGTCGCCAAGGCGCTGGCAAGGCTGCTCGCCGCTCGCTACACCGTCGTCACTGCCCACTCGGTCGCCGAGGCGATCTCGGTGCTGAACGCCGACGCCGGCTTTCACGCCATCCTCTGTGACCTAATGCTCGGAGATGGCCTGGGTGCCCAGGTCTATGACCACGTCGTCGCAAATCAGCCGGACTTGGTCCGCAAGATCATGGTCATGACGGGCGGGGCGGTCGGCCACGATGCCGTCGAGTTCTTGTCGCGCAGCTCGGTGCTGACCATCGACAAGCCGATCGACGCATCAAAGCTGATGCGCACGATCAAGAGCGTCATTATCGCCTAGGTGCCGCCCTTCTCGGGCACACCGTCGGGGAAGATGTCGTCCATCAACCCGTCGACGTCGGCGTTCTCGGGAATCAAAATCTCGTCCAGCGTTCCCTCCTGGTACCGCCGGCGCAGCTCTTCGATGAGCTGTTCCCGAGTCAACTTTTCCTTTTCGCGGTTTTGCTGGTCCACGTCTTGGGCCCCATTCTCCCAAGCAAGTCTAGCCCCAATGAGACTCAGTCGGCGAAGCGCGACCTCAATGCGATGCGCAGACGCTGCACTCCGCGGCCGCGTAGCTGACAGACTCGCGATTCCGAAACACCCAGCACCTTGCCGATCTCTTTGAGCGACAAGCCGTGCAGGTAGTAGAAGGACACGGCGATGCTCTCCCGCTCTGGCAGAGCGCGAATCGCGTCGGTCACGGCGATGCGGCGCTCTTCCTTGAGCACTGCCTCTTCTGACGTCTCGACGCTGGCCGCGACCTGATCGATCAGCAGACCGCCATCCTCCGACGTCGGCGCGTCCAGAGACAGCAGCGACATCGTTCGCGCGTCTCTCTCGAAGCGGTCGAAGTCCCGACCCTTCAGCTCGAGGCGCTCTGCGACCTGCAGCCGAGTGGGTGCCTCGCCAGTCGACTTGCGAATGAAGCCACGAGCGTGCTCGAGCGCTAGCGCCTTGCGGCGAACCGAGCGCGGAACCCAGTCTTGAGACCGAAGCCAATCCAGAATGGCGCCTCGAATGCGCAGCTTGGCATAGGCCTCGAATGAGACCGCCCTCTCGATGTCGAAGCGGCTGACCGCCGCCGCTAGCCCAAGAACGCCCGCTTGAACGAGGTCGTCCCACGGTACATGTGCCGGCAGCTGTCGGTGGATGTTGCGGGCGAGACGTTGGACCACTGGGTACCAAGACTCCAGCAGCTCCTCCATGGAAATATTCTCGGACGGCAACATGGCAACAGCAGCAGACATCAGGGCACCTCTTGGACACCCGAACGTTTTGCATCACGTGTGCCACACACCCGAGTGTGGGAACCAACCGGATCCAACCGGTTGAATGTTGCAGTTGTTTCGTAAGCATGTTTCGTTTTTGAAACGAAATGAAACGTCGGTGCGACGTCATGAAACACTCCGCCGAGGACCAGGACCCGAGCCAGGGTACTGAACCTCCTTTCGCACCAGAGTCCGATCTGTTTGACCCTCTACCGGCGTCGCTCTGTGCCGATGGGATCCGCAGGTAAAGGAGGCACAGTGACGAGAATCCTGTTCGTTGATGACGAAAGACGGATCCTCGATGCGCTGCGCAACCTGCTTCGCCGCGAGCGCCGCAACTGGGAGATGGTCTTCGCTCAGGGCCCGGACGAGGCCTTTGCCCACCTGAACGCCGGCCCATTCGACATTGTCGTCTGCGACATGCGCATGCCCAAGACGGACGGCGTGGCCATCCTCACGCATGTAAAGGAACGCATGCCTAGCGCGTTGCGCATTGTGCTCTCGGGCTACACCGACACGGCGTCGGCCCTGCGCGTGGTGCCTGTCGCCCACCAGGTGTTGATGAAGCCATGCGACGCCGGCGCGATCAAGCACGCCTTGCAGCGGGCGACGGCGCTGCGCGAGCTGATGACCGACAAGCGCATTCACCGCCTGGTGGGCAACACCCGCACGCTGCCGTCGGCGCCCACTGTGTACAACGCGCTGCTCGAGGTGCTGGCCCGCGGAACCGCATCTGCTCAGCAGGTGAGTCAGGTGGTCGAGCGGGACCCGGCAATGACTGCCAAGTTGCTGCAGGTCGTGAACTCGGCGTTCTTTGGACTGCCGCGGGCAATCACCGAGGTGCGATCGGCGGTTACTTACCTGGGCACGAACACCGTTCGACATCTCGTGCTCGCCGTCGAGGCCTTCGAGTGCGTGCGCGGCGCCGACACCGCGTTCGTTGAGCATCGACGCCAGCACGCGATGAGCACGGCCCAGATCGCCCGGCAGATCGCCCCTAGCGCCTTGGCAGATCAAGCCTTTGTCGCGGGCATGCTGCACGATGTGGGCTCGCTCTTGCTCGCGTCCACGCTGCCCAAAGAGCACGCCGCGGTCCGCCAGCTGGCCGAGCGAACCGGCCGCCCCATTCAACAGGTCGAGACCGAGAAACTCGGCGCCTCGCACTCCCAAGTGGGCGGCTACCTGCTGGGCATGTGGGGTCTGTCGCTGCCCATCGTCGAGGCGGTCACCTACCACCACAATCCTGAATCCCTCCCCGAGACCGGCGCGGACTTGGCCAGGCTGCTGCATCGCGCGGACGCCTTGTCCAAGCAATTCGAGGAAGAGGGCGTGCCCGCCGACGGGCTCAAGAACCTGCCCGAACAGCTGGCCGAGGTGCTGTCTTGACCGTCGACAGGCCTCGAATCCTGTGCGTCGACGACGAATCCCGCGTCTTGGAAGGGCTCGCTCTGCACCTGCGACGCCAGTACATCTTCGAGTCGACCACCGACCCCAATGACGCTCTGCGGCGACTGGCCAGCCAAGCGTCCTATGCCGTATTGCTCAGCGACCTGCGCATGCCGCGCATGTCTGGCTTGGACCTGGTGCGGCAAGCGAGGGTGCTGGCCCCATCGACCAGTCGATTGATGCTGTCGGGAGATGCAGACCGCGAGTCCCTGCTCTCGGCCATCAACGAGGGGGCTGTCGAGCGCTTCTTGGTCAAGCCCTGCCGTCCCGACCAGCTGATCGCCGCCGTGGCTGACGCAGCCAAGTCTTGGCAGTCAGTCGGAGCCGTCAGGGAGAGGGAGGAGCAGACCATCGAGGCCCTGCTGCAGCTGTTGCGCGAAGTGATGGGTCGCATCCGGCCATCTGCGGCTGCGCGTGTCAAACGCGTGCAGGCCATGGCGAGCGAGTTTGCAAGAGAGCTCGATGTCGACTTGTTTGACGTGCGTTCCACAGTGCTCGTCTCGCAGCTCGGTGGCCTGGTTCTGCCCCCGGATGTCTCGGCCAAGATCGCAGCAGGCATGCACCTAGAGCGCAGCGAGCGCACGCAGATTGAACAGGCCGAGGCCTTCCTGCGGCCAATCATGAATCGGGTCAACGGCTTCGACACCCTGCGTCGCGCGCTGAACCTTATCGAGCACGACCGCCTGACCTTGCGCACTGCCCGCGAGGACGTGCGTTTGCTGGCCCACGTGGTCGGTATGTCCCTGGACTTCGACCTGCTGATCACAACGGGCTGCTCGACCTCACTGGCCATCGACACCATGCGGGGGCGCCGCGGGAAGTACGATCCCACCTTGATGGGGCAGTTCGCTGCCTTCCGTTCTGTCGGGCCCGGTGCAACGGTGCGCGAACTGCCGCTCATCGCGCTGCGCACAGGCATGGTCTTCGCCCAGGACGTCTACCTAAAGACCGGCATGAAGCTGGTCCAAGCCGGCCAGCCGGTGACCCCATCATTCCTGCAGCGCAGCCACAACTTCTCCAACGGCAGGATTCCCGAACCCCTGCGCATGTACATCGAAGTGCAGGACCCGGAGGCGGCGGCATGAACATCCTCTTCATTGACGATGATCCCTGCATGCTGCGCGGCCTTCGACGGGCGCTGCGCCCACGCAAAGAAGAGTGGAACATGCGCTTTGAGGTCGGCGGACACGCCGGCTGGCAAGCGTTCAAACGGGACCCGGCACAGATCGTGGTCACCGACCTGCGCATGCCCGACATCGACGGACTCGAGGTGCTGCGTCTGATCAAAGCCCACAAGCCAGAGACGATCCGAATCGTGCTCTCCGGATTTGCCGATCTCGACGTCGTCATCAAATCGGTGCACCTAGCCCACCAGTTCATGACCAAACCCTGCGCTCAGACCGATCTGATCGCCACCCTGGACCGCGTCGCCAATATCGCCAACATGCTGGGCGAAAACGACATGGATGACGTGGCAGCACTCGACCAACTGCCGGCCTGTCCAGCGATCTACACCGAAGTCACCGACCTGCTGCTTGCCGGCGCCGAGCCCGCAAAGATCGCGAACACTCTCGAAAAGGATCCCGCAATGAGCCTGCTGCTGCTCAAGGTGGTCAATTCGGCATTCGTCGGTCTCTCCAGGCCCGTCAGCACCGTCAGCGAGGCCGTATTCCTGCTGGGAACTCGCATGGTCCGCGACATCGTGCTGTGCGCCGGCGCCGCCCGCTCCATCGGCAACGTGCCAACACCTGTGATCGAGTCCTTCCAGCAACACTCGCTCCGGGTCGCCCAGCTCGTGGCGGCCATCGCGCCGCGAAGCATCGCCCACGACGCCCGCACTGCAGCGTTCATGCACGATCTCGGCTCCCTCTTTCTGTGGATGTCCCGCCCCGACCAACTCACGCCCTTGATCGAGCGCGCTCATGAACAGGCAATCCCTTTGATCGAGCTTCAGCGGGCGGCCTTTCACATGACCCACGCCGACATCGGTGGATTCATCCTGGGTCTGTGGGGGCTGCCAAGGCCGGTGGTGAACGGGGTCGGCGCACACCACCGCCCCGACCCCGCTGCATCCGAAACGATGACGGTGTCGACTGTCCTGCACATCGCTGACGCTCTGATCCACGAAATCAGCCCGCCGCAGCCTTGGTCCGGATTCGCGCAGCTCGATGAGGACCTGATCACCAGCCTCGGCCTGGAGGATTCCGTGGACCGGTGGCGCGAGCTCGCGCTGGACAAGAACAACACCTAGCGCAAAGGCGGCCGCCGTCCCGACGCTAGATCGCAGACATTGCCTGCATCATCTCGGCGCTGTCTGCGTAGCGTTCCCCGGGGTAGGCGCGCATGGAGCGCCGCAGCAATGGCCGAACGCGATCGGGCACTAGCTCCCACGCTTCGCTGTCTTCGGCGTGCACAAACAGACCCATCGGATGCTTGGCCGTGAGCAGGTAGTACAGGGTCGCCCCGACCGAGAAAATGTCGCTGCGGATCGTCGCAAACGAGCTGCCAGCCCACAATTCTGGAGCCATATAGGCACGGCTTCCCATCACCACGCCGGTGTCCGTGATGATCTCAGAGCCGGGCATCATGGCGATGCCAAAGTCGGCGAGCATGGCGCGTCCGTGGTCATCGAACAGCACGTTTCCGGGCTTGATGTCCCGGTGCACAATGCCGGCACCGTGGGCCACGCCCAGTCCGCACAGCACCTGCCGCATCATCTCGGCAGCCAGCCGCCAGCGCAGCGGCCCCTTGACCTTGACCAGCTGATGGATCGAGCCCCCCGGACAGTAGTCCAGCACCACATAGGGCAGCGCGTCGTAAACCCCGGCGTCGACGACCCCGACGATGCCAGGGTGATCGAGGGTCATCAGCGCCTGAACCTCGGCCGCAAACCGCTTTCTCATCACAGGGCGGGCCTTGGCACGGTGGATGAGCATCTTGACGGCCACGGCCTTGCCAGTGACCAAGTCGGCGGCCCGAAAGACCGTGGCCATGCCGCCGTGTCCGATCTCCTCTTGCAGCGCATAGCGGTGTTTCATCACCGGAAGTGCTGAAACAACCGGTTGCATGACTGACACGTCGTGCGACACCGGAGGCAGAATCGTCGTGGTCCGATCCGACGCCGAGTGTACGAGAGCGCTGATTTCAGCTTGCATATCAACGAAGTGGTTTCCGTCCAGGAAGCACCTCCACCCCCATGCAATGCGAGAGTCATGCCGGGTCCATCTCGCACACGTTCTGTCCGGTGCTTGCGCCATCGGGCAAGTGAACGCGAACTCTCGCGCTGTTGTTGGTGGTGTCCGACTCGACGATGCGGCCATCTGGATCCACCGTCACCTCCAGCCAATACTCCCCGCCCGGCACCCCCTGAACGTCGATGAACTGGCCTTCGGTGCTTCGCGTGTACACGTCTTGAAAGCCCGGCGCGATGCCCTGGGTCAATGTCCCGCTGGTGAGCTCGCAGTCGTACCGCGGTCCGGTCCAGCCATCATCGAGGGTCATGGCGGTATCGAACAGGGTGCTGTCGGCGATGCAGAAGCTGACCTTGCGACCCTCTCCGACGGGCTGCATGTCCAGATCCAGCAGCTGAAGAGAGGTCCATCCGGTGAAGTGAAAGTGGTCGTGGTCTTCGTGATCGACCCACTCAAAGGACACGTCATCCAGGATCTGCTCGCGCTCGGTGCCATCGGCGTTGAAGATCGCCTGCCGCACCACCGCATCGTCCAGCACCGAACGTAGTTCCAAGGCGCCGAATCCCACATTCGCGGTGCCGACACTCACCCGCAGCTGCCGCAGCTCTGTTGTCTGCAGGACCACACAGTCCGTCATCACCGACGCGTCCACGATCATGTCCGGCAGTAGCTCCACATCGCCGGCATCGTCTGGCAGCACGGTGATGGGCCACTCGTCGTCCACGCTCAGCCAGCGATGCGCAAAGCGAGGAACCAAGCCGTCTCCCGTCACCCGAGCTCGCATCGGCCCCGCCGGAATCAGCCGTTGCGGCTCATCGTCGTGTTGCCACGCATCGTGCTGCCAGGATCCATCGGTGTCTGAGGAGGAGGTCCCGATGACCTCACAGCTGTCCGAGCCCCCCGGCCCGCCGTACAGACCGGGCCACGGCGTCAGCTCGACAGACGCTCCCGAGACTGCCCTGCCATCCGGCAACGACACCGAGCCCGATAGCTCGCCAAATTGGTCAGCCAGCTCGCCCGCTGACAGGCCCTGCGGAGTGACCAGACGACAGTCACCGACGGTGTTGCGGCACCCGAGCACCGCGATGGTCAGCCAAAGGAGCATGGCCAAGTGTAGACCGCCCCGCCACCAGTCGCCCATGACAGACGACGACGAACCGAACCGCAGGAATACGGTCTGAACGCCCATGCTCACGCTCCTCTCCGCATTGTTGTTGGCCACGTTTGCGTCCGCCGACCCGCTCCCACTGGGGGCCACCGCCACCGATGTGCTGCTGGTCTGCACCGGAGCCCATGTGGGAGGTCCTGGATGTCAGAGCAAAGGAGCCTATTGGGGCCGCTTCGCCAAGGCCCACGAGACAGCCGGCATCAAGCTCGATGTGGTGGCGAGCATTCCGGTGGATCTGTCCCACTACAGAGCCGTCTGGGTGGCCTATCCGTCGACCTCGTACACCGAGGCCGAGGTGCAGTCGGTGTACAACTTCCTGCTTCGCGGCATCACGACGTACGGCTTTGCCGCCACCAACACCATCGGGGGCGGCACTCCACTGGTGGGCCATGCCGAGGGCGCGCTGGTCGCCTTTGACCGTCCCGGAAAGGGAGGGCCACCGAACGGAGAGGTCGTCTTGTTCGGCGACAGCAACCCGTTTGTCGACGAGTGCATGGACGTCGACAACACGCCCTGGGTCTTGGCCATGGCCCAGTGAGGGCTCGGCGGGCTAGACTCCCGCCATGCGCCCGTGTCTGATCGACATCCTGTGCTTTGTGCCTTGCCTTTCATGGGGGCAGTGCGCCTTTGTCACGTCCATTGGCGACATCAACACCAGCCTGGACGTCGCCGAGAAGGCCTTCGGGGACCTGGACGGCTTCGGGGCGGCGCTGGACGAGGTCGCCATCACACTGCCCTGTGTGAATGAGATCATCCGCAAGACCGATGCCGCGCGGCTGCATCGCTCGGCCCGATGGACGCGCCACGATTGTGCAGCTCACCTCCGACGAGGATGCCGTCTCCAAGACCATCTACTTGGTCTCGCGCAACGCGATGCCGCCGTACCGAGTCATGGCGGCTAGCCCGACGGTCCTTCCCGTCTCGGGTCCCGAGCCCATGCCCGACAATGGACTGCCGTCCGTCCCGTTCCTGGTCAGCGGAGGGGTGCTCGCCATCGGCTCCGCCGCGCTCTTCAGCCAAGCAATGCGGACCAAGAGCGAGTTCACATTGGCCCAGCCCGGCGACCTGAGCAACACGCAGATCGAGCAGGCGCGAGAAGCCAACCACCTGTTCTTCATCACCAGCATGCTCACCGGAGCCGCCGCCGCCGGCTCACTGAGCGTCGGCGTCGCGGGCACGTTCCAATGAGGTACAGCCTGCTCGCCATCGCGACGCTGGGGGTCACTGCGTGTGAGCCAGCTTGGATCAGCGAGACGGACATCGACCGCCTGTGGGATGGCTCTGACACCGACGACACCAACGCAACAGACTACCCGCCCTGCCCCAGCGACGCCTCGCTGGAAATTGTCCATCCCGAGATTGCCGGCAAGGTGCTCATCGAGGCGACCATCAATCTGACGGGCAAGATCGAGCCAGAGGGCGACTGCGAGCCCGATGACATGGTCTGGACCATCGGAGAGTGGTCTGGGAATGGGCCAGCCAACTCGTGGACGCCCTTCGGCAGCGACATTGGACCCGCGACAATCGTCCTGTCGCACCCGGGAATCGAACAGAGCGCCTCGATGACGCTCGAGGTCGTCCCCACCGACCCGGTGGTCACGTTCCGCTCCCCAGATCCCGGCGATGTATTCACTATTGTGGACACGATTCATTTCGAGGCCGAGGCTTGGTCTTGGGATGGCACCAATCTCAGCAGTCTGATCGTGTGGGAATCCTCGGTCGATGGTCTGCTCGGCAGTGGCTTCGAGGCCTCAACGACGCTCTCCTACGGCACCCACACCGTCATGGCACGAGCCACAGACAGCTCGGGCAACACCGGCACTGCGACCCGCGAGCTGGACATCGGCGGCGACAGCCTGCCGCCGAAGCTCAGCCACATCTCTGCAGGGGGCGGGCACACCTGCGGAATCTACGCCCAGCAGCTGCACTGCGTCGGCGACGACACCTTTGGCCAGGTCTCGAACTTCTTTGGTGCCGCCAACGACGCCACTGGCGTCGCGGCGGGTCAGACCTTTACGATCTGGCTCAACGCGGCTGGCGCCTTTGGTCACGGTGACAACACATTCGGCCAGATCAACACGTCAGTCGGACCCACCTTCACCCATGTGTCCGCCTCGGACTACCACGCATGTGCATGGAACGCGGACGTAGCGAGCCAAGTCGATTGCTGGGGCATCAACGACATCATCGGCGGCACCGAACAGACCGGACAAGCCAGCGACCAACCCACAGAAACGGGCTGGAAGTGGGTCGACACCGCCAAGTACCACAGCTGCGCCATCGACAACGATGGGGACGCTCACTGCTGGGGAGCCGTGACAGGAGACAAATCGCACGGGCAGGCGGTGCCGGTGAGTGCGCCTGGCGGGACTGTCTACGATCAGGTCTCGGTCAACGAGACCCTCAGCTGCGCCGTCGATAGCGACGGTGGCATCACCTGCTGGGGGGATCTCGGATCATCGGTGGGGACCGCACTCGCCACGGCTCCGATCACCGATGCCGGTCACATTGAGCTGTCAGATGGCTACGGCTGCGTCATCCACACCGACACGACCCTGTCCTGTCTTGGCAACGACGATGGCGTCGGCCGCGTCAACGACGCCCCAATCGACGCGGGTTGGGTGCAGCTGACGACCGGCACCAACCACGCATGCGCGCGAAAGGGCGACGACAGCTGGATCTGCTGGGGAGACAACTCCGCCCTGCAGTGGGGTGTAGTGCCGCCCTAGCTACAGCTGCTTCTGGCCCTTGGCAGCCAGCTTGCGCAGCTTCTTCTCCTCTTCTTTGCTCTGCTCGACGCTCAGGTCGAAGCTCTTTTGGG
>CAYYHT010000007.1:26326-29690 GCA_964471355.1 uncultured Enterobacteriaceae bacterium | reverse complement strand
AAGCCAGCGTGAGCAGCGAGCAAATCGGAAAGCCGAAGCACCCGCCGGATTTTCAAGCGCCGCCTGCAGTGACTGGGCCGCATCTTCAGACAGCCATTCATCGGCATCGAGCGACAGGAGCCAGTCTCCGCTCGCCGCACTTAGGGCGCGGTTCTTTTGAGCGCGGTACCCGGGCCAGTCCGTCTGCAGCACGGTGGCCCCGAGATGACGAGCCACACTCACGGTTCGGTCCGTTGAGCCCGAGTCGAGCACCAGCTTCTCGTCCGCGAAAGGCACGGACTCGAGGCACCGCCCTATGCGGTCCGCTTCGTTCTTGGCGATGACGACGAGGCTGAGAGTCATGATTGCCGCTTAGGGGAGCCCAAGATCGTACATGACGTCGGACCTCAGCACGTACTTGGTGCCCTTGGTCACCGTGCACCCTTCATGCAGCTGCCTGTGGATGAACAGCAGGGCCATGCCCGTCTCGGGCACCACCACGTGGCCATGCTCATAGAACCTCGTCTCCCCGCCCTCGAAGTCGTCGTTGAGGTAGACCATGAAGGTGTACAGGCTGCGCTCGCCCGTGCCCTCGCGGTGAAACGCCCCGTCGAGATGGGGCCGGAAGCGCTGGCCGGGATCGTACCGATAGAACCGGATGCGCTCGTTGATGCCCAGCGGGGCGATGCTGCTGCTCGCGCGAACGGCAAACGCAGGGGCCAGGCGTTTCCACAAGCGCTCGGCGCGCTCGTGAGAGTCGATCATGACCCGACGGTTGTTGCGCACCGACGTGTTCATCACCTGACCGCGAGCGGTGGTGATGGGGGCGTCGCTAAATCCACTTGATTCGGCAAGTTCAATCCAAGTTCGGCACTCGACCGGACTCATGAAGTCCCGGATCACCCAGATGTATTCGCCGTGCAGCAGCTCGCGTTTCATGGCTCAGACCTATCGGGGCTTGCAGCTTGCAGCCCGCTTGATAGACGCCGCTTGACCACAGGGCGCCATACCCAAGTGGTTAAGGGAGGGGTTTGCAAAACCCCCATTCGGCGGTTCGAGTCCGCCTGGCGCCTCCAAGTCTTCGGGGCTTCATCGCGAGATGGAGCCCCATTTTTGTTGATAATGAAAATAGTGAAAGTGGTCATCGTCGGCGTTGCTGGGCTCCATCCCCGGGTCCGCTTCGATTACACGACATTACATGACCTTCCGACCGTGGTTACACGTGGGTCTGACTGCTAGGAATATTCCACGGACTTGGTCGTAGCTGGTGTTGGAGGGGTCACATGCTCGCAGACGGAATGTTTGCCTTCGCGCTGCTCGGGGCCGAATGGGTGCTCTGGCTGCTGGTGGGCCTGTCCATCGGCTGCATTGCTGTCAGCATCGAGCGCGCATTCTATTTGCTGCGCGACGGCAGCGACACCGGCGTCCTGGCCAAGGTGGTCAACGACTTCCTGACCACCGGGGACGCCGTCACATTCGCCAAAAAACTCGGTGCAGTGGGCGGCTTTCAGGCGCGCGTACTCAAGGCTGGCGCAGACATGCACGAGCTTGGCGCCGAGAGTGCCGAACACGCCATGCGCGGCACGGCGACGGCCGAAAAGATGCGCATGGAACGCGGGCTGTCCTTTCTGGCCACCGTCGGTGCCAACGCCCCCTTCATCGGCCTGTTCGGCACGGTCCTGGGCATCATCAAGGCGTTTGCCGACCTGGCATCGAACGCCGAGAACGCCAACGAAGCCGTCATGGCAGGCATCTCGGAAGCCCTTGTCGCGACCGCGGTCGGCTTGATGGTCGCCATCCCGGCCGTCGTGCTCTACAACAGCTTCAGCCGCTGGGTAAAGGGTCGCCTGGGCACCACGGACAGCCTCGCTGACATGGTCATTGCTCGACTGCGCGGCAACGACCACCTCCAGACTCACCCCCCTCGCCAGGCCGCGGCCAAATAGGAGGCGACTTTGGGCGGTCGAATCGGCGGTGACGACGACGACATCATGAGTGATATCAACATCACTCCATTCGTCGATATCATGCTTGTGGTCTTGATTATCTTCATGGTGACCACATCGATGGTCGATCCCGAAGCCATCAAGGTGAACCTGCCCGATGCGGCGAGCGGCGAAGCGACCGAGTCGATCAGCCTCGGCGTCACCCTGCAGACCGACGGCACGATGCTGCTCGATGGCCTGCCGACCAGCACCGAAGGACTGGCTGCGGGCATCAAATCAGCCAAGGCCCAGAGCGATGACGTCATCGTGCTCATCGCCGCCGACGAGATGGTCGCTCATGGGCGGGTGGTCTGGGTCATGGACTTTGTGCGCAGCAACGGCGTGGGCAAGTTCGCCATCAACATCGACAAGGCCGGCGCCATCCCTCCTGACCCGGCTGAAGCGGGCAAGGGGGCCTCCCCCGAGGCCGTACCCACAGACACCATCGAACCCTGATGCGAGCCACTGTCCTCGACCGCAGGAACCCCATTGAGTTGCTGTTGCTGCTCGCAGCGGTGTTTTTCTCTGTCGTCGGGCACATCGCTCTGGCCGCCGGTGTCTCGGCCATCCCCGTACATGAAGAGCAGGGTGACGAGTGGATCGAGGTCGTGATGACCGTCGAAGAACCGCCTGAGGTGGTGCCCGAACCAGAGCCAGAACCAGAGCCCGAACCCGAGCCCGAGCCCGAACCGGAGCCAGAGCCCGAACCAGAAGAGATCGTGGAGTTCGAAGAGACGGTTGAAGAGGAGCCTCCGCCGCCTCCTCCTGAAGAAAAAAAGGTGCGACGCGTTGTGCAAGGCCTGACCAACACATCGTTTGGCGGCGTGAACACCGGACTCACGGTCAACGCAGGCACCACGACTGCAGCGCGGGACAGCTCCGACAAGATGACCATCGACGAGGCCGACGAGTTCGCGACCATTCCCTACACCAGCGTCACGACCCAGCCGCGCATCCGTACCAACCCTCCGGTAGCGGTTCCAGAAGAGATCATCGAAGCCGAGATCGAGGGCCGCGTGCACCTCGAATTGACGGTGAGCCACGAGGGTCGGGTCACACAAGTCACTCTCGTCTCTGGCTTGCACTCCGCTGCCGATGCTGCATGCATCGCCCACGCCAAGGCCAAGACGCGCTGGAAAGCCGGCACCCGAGATGGCCAGTCGATTGGCGTCAAAGGCGTGCCCTACACCTGCAGATTCGAGATGGGTGCGCAATGAAGATGACAACCTCGCCCCTGCTCGCCGTCGTGCTGCTGTGGTCCCCGACCGCTGTTGCCCAGGACGCGCCGGAGCCCGCAACCGAAGAGCCCGCAACCGAAGAGCCCGCAACCGAAGAGCCCGCAACCGAAGAGCCCACCGCAGAAGAGCCCACCGCAGAAGAGCCCACCGCAGAAGAGCCCA
>CAYYHT010000007.1:0-26226 GCA_964471355.1 uncultured Enterobacteriaceae bacterium | reverse complement strand
CAGAAGAGCCCACCGCAGAAGAGCCCACCGCAGAAGAGCCCACCGCAGAAGAGCCGGCAACCGAAGAGCCCACCGCAGAACAGCCCGGCCCAACCGACGAGACAGCTCCCCCCGCACAGCCCGTCGAGTCAAAGCTGTCGTGGGAAGCCACCGACCTGCCAGAGCTCGAGCTTGTCGAGTACGCCGAAGTTCTCGACGAGGAAGGCAATCCCATCCCGGTCGATGAGCTGGCGCTGACCGCGGGACCGGCAATCGCCGAGAACGGCTACGTCGAAGCGCCCTACCCCGACGCCGCCCAAGAGCTGGAGCTCGAGGGAACCGTTGGCCTATTGATCGAGCTCGACGAGCACGGCCGCGTCATCTATGTCGAGGTCATTCAGCCCATCGGTCATGGCTTCGATGAAGCGGCTCTCACCGCAGTCAGAGCGATGACTTTTACGCCAGCCCAGACCGAGGCGGGACCCGTCGGCGTGGCGTTCGAGTTCGCCTATGGCTTTACCTTTCAGCCCCCAGAGCCCGAGCCCGACGAGCCTGCAGCACCACTTCCGGTGAACCTCGACGGCACATTGCGCGAGATGGGAACCCGCGGCTTCATCGCCGGCGCCAAGGTGGTCATCGTCGACACCGACTTGGTCGCAGTCAGCGATGACAAGGGATTCTTCGAGTTCCGCGGCGTGCCGGTTGGCTCACACAGTGTCAAGGTGCTGTCCCAAGAGCATGTGGGCGTGACCAAGCAGGTCGAGATCGTCGAGGGCGAGATCACCGGCATGGAGCTGTGGCTGCGCGGATTGCAGTACCGCGAGAACGAGGGCGTCGGCACCTACGAGCGCAAGCGCGAAGAGGTCACGCGACGCACCCTCACCATCGAGGAAATCAAGCGGGTTCCGGGCACCTTCGGCGACCCGCTCAAGGTCATCCAGACCCTGCCTGGCGCCGCGCGCAGCCCGTTCGGCACTGGCATCCTCATTATTCGTGGCAGCAACCCCGAAGACTCCGGCATCTACGTTGACGGCGTGCGCATTCCCATCATCTACCACCTCACCGGCACCACATCGGTGCTCACCCCCGACCTGATCGAGAGCGTCGACTACCTGCCGGGCGGCTACGGCAGCCAGTACGGCCGGTCGATGGGCGGCGTCATCGACGTCAAGACCAAGAGCACCTTCGACGAAAACGGAAAAGTCAGCTTTGGCGCTGACATCTTGGACAGCCAGATCTACTTCGAGGGCATGATCGGGTCCGAAAAGAAGCACGGACTGGCCGTGGGTGCCCGTCGCTCCTACGTCGACGTGTTCATCCCCTTGTTCACCCCCGAGGGCAACTACACCATCAAGCCCCGGTACTGGGACTACAGCATGAAGTACCTGCACGAGGCCGGCCAGGACCGGAAGGGGCAGGTCTTCGTCTATGGCTTCAACGACGTGCTTCGGCTGGGCACCCCTGCCGAGGTCTCCCAAGGCCCCGACGCCGACTTCCAAGGCGATGTGTCGATTGAGTACGCCAGCCACCGCGTCGTGGCCAACTACCAAACCCCGCTATCCGACCACTGGAGCTTGAACACCACCCCCAGCGTCGGCATCGACTACAGCTACACCAACTTCGGCGAGTCCCTCAAGCTGGACAGCATCAACTCCCTGGTCGAGCTGCGCAGCGAGCTGGCCTTTGAGCCGAATGAGCACATCTCTCTTGCCCCGGGTGTCGATTTCATTGGTGCTGGCTGGAAGTTCGAGTTCACAGCCCCCTTCACCTTGGCCCAGGCGGACGATCCCCTCGCAGAGCGCGAGAGTGTCTTCCTCGATGGCAAGGGAGCTTGGTTCGGCCCCGACATCTACCTCAATGCCAAATGGCGACCGCTCAACGACCCCGACAAGTGGCTCATCGCGCCGTCCATCCGAGGCAACATCACCCGGCAGACGGTCAAGGGAAGCGTGACTGGCGACGCCGGAGCGCCCTGGATGAAGACCTCGGCCGACCCTCGGCTCGCAACGCGCTTTCAGCTCACCGACTCATTCGTCATCAAGGGCGCCTCGGGCATCTACCACCAGCCGCCACAACCTTCAGAGTCGGTCGGCCTGGGATCGGACAACAACCTGAAGTACGAGTACGCCTGGAACAGCAGCCTGGGCTTCGAACACCAGATTTCGCCCATCATGGTGTGGGATGTGGACCTGTTCTACCGGGACATGCAGAACCTGGTTGAGTTCGACGACAGCTTCGGCAGTTTTGGCGACAACACCTGGGTCAACTCGGGCCTCGGACGCGCCTACGGTGGCGAGCTCATCGTGCGCCACAACCCTGCCAACAACTTCTTCGGTTGGGTCAGCTACACGCTGTCCAAATCCGAGCGCAAGGTAAACCGGGACCAGGAAGAGTGGCAGGACTTCGACTTCGACCAGACCCACATCTTCTCGGCCCAGGGTGGCTACGACCTGCCCAAGGACTTCGGGGTCTCGGCCCAGGTGCAGTACGTCACCGGCAACCCCGACAGCCCCTTCAATGCGGGCATCTACGACTTTGACTGGGATAGCTACAACGGCTTCCGCGTCGGACCATCGAACAGCGAGCGCCTGCCGCCGTTCTTCCAGACCTCGGTGCGCCTCGACAAGCTCTGGACCTTCCGAACGTGGCAGATGACGACCTATGTCGACCTGCTGAACACCGTGCGAGGCGTCAATCCCGAGTTCACCATCTATTCGTACGACTACAGCGACTTCGCCTATGTGCGCGGCCTGCCCTTCATCCCGAACATCGGCATCGAAGGCACCTTCTACCCGGGGAAACGCGAATGAGCGCGCTGACGACATGGGCAAGACAACGCTCGCTCCTCCTCGTGGCATTTGGGCTGATGTCCGGCTGCATCATCGGGGACGACAAGTGGCAGCGGCCGAGAGATCTGCCCTCGGTCAACGAAGTCGACCGCACCCGCATTCTGGCAATCAAGGTCGATCCGCCGATGGCCAACCCCGGGGACATCGTCACCGCCAGCGCTCTGCTGCCCGATCCCGACGGCACCGCCGAACTCAGGTTGTGGACATGGTGCCCGCCCGAGCTGTCGTCTTCTGTCGGCTGTCTGGCTGCCGGAGAAGAGGGGTTCCTGGGCGCCGAACCGGGAGTGCCTCCCATCGGCATGGTCCCCGAAGCTGCCCTCGAAGGCCACTCTGAGGAGGACCAACGCAACGGCATCTACTGGGTGGTTCAGCTCATGGCTGCGCCTGAAGCCTTGCTCGACGAAGCGGACGAGGACTCGTTCAATGACCCCGAGTTCTTCAACAGCGTGGAGTCAGGAACAAAGCGGCTCACGGTCAGCAATGCCGAGGTCAAGAACACCAATCCGAACATCGACGGATTCCTTTTCGACGGCATCGAGGTCGCCGCGGACACGGTGATCGAAGTCGACGCCGAACAGAGCTACGACGTCGAGCTCATCATCGACCCCGATTCCATCGAGGACTACGAGTTCCAGTTGCGTGATGGCACGCTCGAGCCTCGCACCGAACAGCTCTACGGCACTTGGTATGCGACGGCCGGGGCGCTCTTCAACCCCTACACCCTCGACCCGTATTGGGAGACCCAGTGGACCGCTCCCGAAGAAGGCGGAGCCGAGGGGTCGATCTGGGTTGTGGTGCGGGACCGTCGCGGCGGCGTGGAATGGATCGAGCGCAAGTACCGAGTTCGGTAAGACGCTCGCCAGTGCTCCGTTCCGTCCGCTTGGACCGTGGTGCCTTTTGGGAAGTCCGCGATCGCATTCGAAAAACCCGTGAAGGATTGGCATTCGGAAGACAAGAGGCCCGATGAACCCCCTTCACACGGATTCCTGACAGCTTCTCGACATGCCGCGCGAACGCGCTGCCGCCACCCCGCCGCCAATTGTGCTCCACACTCGCTGCGGATCCGCTTGACAAGGGGAACCGGCGCGCACTAGAAGACGCAGTCTTTTCAGGCTTTCAAATCCTGTTCAGACATCCTCGATCCGCTCTCTCACCGGAGATCTCCACAAATGTCCCGAGTCAAGACACTCCTGTGCAGCAGCATTCTCGCTGCCGCCACGCTGGCCCCGCCTGCGCTGGCAGCAGACGGCGATGGCAGCCCAGGTCTCGAGGCGCTCAAGGAATTTCGCGAGGGCCGTCACAGCGCCCCCGCAGTCCAGAACCGCTTCTTCGTCAAGTCCGAGAGATTCGAGCTGGCACCCACGCTCGGGTACGTGCCCAACAATCCGTTCTCCAAGCGCTACGTCGGCGGTGTGCTCTTTGCCTACCACTTCAGCGAGAAGTTGGCGGCTAGCGGCTCCCTCACCTACTCGCCCGACCTCGGCCGAGCAGACCTCAAGGGCCTCACGGGCGCGCTGGTCCGCATCGCCTACAACGGTCCCGGCGGTGCCACGTTCCAGCAGCCGCTGGACAAGGTGACGCTGTCAGCGAACTTCACGGCACAGTGGACACCGCTGTACGGCAAGATCAACCTCGTCGGCGAGACCGTGCTCAACTTCGAGCTGTACGGCGTCGGCGGCTTGGGCATGATTTCTAAGGCGGACTACTTCGCCAGCTACAATCCCTCCGCCCCGCCCACCTTCCCCGACTTTGTCGACCTCGCCTCAAACGGCAACGGAGTACACGTCGCTCCCGTCTTGGGCGTTGGCGCGAACTTCTTCCTAAACCAGACCGTGGCTTTCCGGGCCGACGCCCGAGCCGGCCTGTATCTGGACGACAAGCCGCAGTACGACACCAGCCAGCCAGTGACCGAGCAGCGCCTGTTCAATCACTTTGTCGTCAGCGGCGGCATGTCCTTCTTCTTTCCGCGCATGAAGCCGCGGCTCTACAACTTCTAAGGAGGACGGGAACATGCGATTCACTCTCAAGACCCTGTCCATCGGCCTCGCAGCCCTGGCGCTCAGCACCTCGGCCTTCGCCCAGGACGACGAAGACGACCTCGACGACCTCGACGACTTCCTCAATGAGCTGACCGGCGACAAGCCGGCCGACGAAGACGAAGACGAAGACGAAGACGACGTCGATCCTGCAGACCCCAACCGCGAGATGACGGTCGGCGAAGAGACCGCCGCCGTGCGCGATGGCGACCTCGACGACCGCACCGGCGTCAAGTCCGAAGACATCCTGCTCGACGACGGTGGCGCTGGTCGCCGCCGGGTCATCAAGACCCTGCAGCAGAAGACCTTCCTCAAGCTCGGCCGCTACGAAGCGTCTCCGTTCTTGGGATTCGTCACCAACGACCCGTTCATCAACCGCTATTTGCTCGGCGGCAACTTCCTCTTCCACCCAACCGAGATCTTCGCCTTTGAGTTCTCCGGGGTGTTCTCGCCCGACTTTGGCCAGGCAGATTGGAAACCGATCACCGACCAGCTGGTCAACGAGAACCGGGTCAGCCCGGACATCTCGAAGATCATTTTCTACGGGACCACGAGCTTCCAGTTCTCTCCCATCTACGGAAAGCTCGCGGTGCTCGGTGAAGACATCATCAACTTCGACATCTTCGGCGCCTTCGGCACAGGCTTTGTGCACACCGCCGACGACCTCGAGGCGCTGCAGGCGGTCAACGACCCACGGGCCGAGGCCACAGCATCGCAGAACCACCCCACGATGAACTTCGGCGGAGGCTTCCGAGTCATCTTCTCGGACAACTTCGCGCTCAAGCTCGAGGGCCGCTCGATGATCTACATCGAGACCGTCAACAGCACGACCCTCGAGTACAAGAACAACTTGATGGTCCAGTCCGGTGTCTCCTTCTTCTTCCCGAATGTGGAGTAACGAACGTGATAAAGTCACTCACTCGTTCCCTCGTCGCCAGCTGCGCACTCCTGCTTTCCACGCAGGCCCACGCCATCAGCTGTGCCGAGATCATGAACATGGTGAACGTCAATGTTCCGACCAACATCGTCCAACAGACGATGGAGGCCTCGGGCACGCGGTTCACCGCCGACGACATCCGCTGCCTCGCCGAAAAGGGCGCGCCTCAAGAGTTGGTCGACACCGCTCGTCGTCTCGCCATCGAGGCCGAAGAGACCCAGGCCGAGCCCGCGTTCACACCTCCTCCCGAGCCCGTCGAAGAAGAGTCTGCCTTCGATCAGGCGTCTGGCTTCTCGGGTGACTTCGAAGCCGACAGCGCCGAGGGGTCCGACGACGATAGCGCCGGCGGTCCAAAGCGCATCGAAGAGCTGGTCAAGCTGTACCGCGCCAAGAAGGTGCTGACGGCTAGCAAGGGCTTCTACGACCTGCTCGAACGGGACGAGTACCCCGAGTACGAGTCCAAGATTCACTACTACCTGGCCAAGGCACTCTTCGACCTCGAGATGTACCACGGCGCCCAGCACCACTTCATGCAGGTGGTTCGCAAGGGTCCCAAGAACCCGTACTTCAAGTACGCCCTGCCCAAGCTCGTCGCCATTGCCCGCATCAACGGCAACGACATCGAGCTGCTGCGCATCGTGCACAAGATTCCACCCGAGGCCTACCCCCGCCAAGCCAAGAACCACCTGTTCTACCTGCGCGGCCGCCAGCTGTACGAAAAGGGCGAGCTCTCAGCCTCGGCCAAGTACTTCCAGCAGATCTCGTCGAAATCTGACCTGTACCTGCGCAGCAAATACTTCGAGGGCGTCATCCACAACGAGCGCGGCAAGCTCAAGAGTGCCGTCAAGGCGTTCCGCGATGTGTACCAGCACGAAGCGACTCCGACCGACGACCGCGCAGCCCAGGAATCCGCCGATCTGCAGGACCTGGCCCTCGTAAACATCGCCCGCATCTACTACGGACTCGAGCGCTACGAGAACTCCGGCAACTACTACGAGATGGTCGACCGCGACTCGACGTACTGGCCCGAGAGCCTGTTCGAGAACGCGTGGGGCCAGTTCATGATGCAGGACCTCAACCAGAGCCTCGGCCTGTTGTTGACCCTGCGCAGCCCCTACTACGCCGACGTCGAGCACGTGCCCGAGACCGTCATCTTGCGGGCGCTGTCCTTCTTCAACCTCTGCGACTTCGACGAAGCCGAGCGCACGCTGCTCGATTTCGAGGCCCGATACGCGCCAATGCAGACCGAAATGAAGGCGTTTCTCAAGCAGTACAGCGGCAAGGAGGGAATGAAGCTCTCCGACCAGGCCTTCGATACGTACTTTGCCGAGAATCACAAAAGCTCACGCCTGGACAAGGCACTGTTTGTACGCATCTTGCGCGACCGCGACCTGGCTGCCTTGGTTCGACACCTGGACATGATGGACGCCGAAGTTGGCCTGATCGACTCCCAGAAGGGTGTCTGGCGCGACACCGTTGGCGCACACCTCAAAGAGGTCATCGCCAAGGACCGCGTCCGCTACAAGAAAAAGGCCGGCATCAAGCTGCTGAGCGAGATGAGCTACCAGCGTCGGGTCATCACTGACCTGATGGGGCAGTCCAAGATCATCCGGTTCGAGGTCGTGGACGCCCAGCGCCAGGACTACGAATACAAGGCCGCGACAGCCCAGGTCGCGACGATTGAAGACAAGGTCATCGATTTCGCCACGTCCAAGGACAAGATCTACTGGCCCTTCAACGGCGAGTTCTGGTCAGACGAGCTCGGGTACTACCAGTACGCCGAAAAGGACCAGTGCGACTGATCTGACATGAATCGCCTTGCCCACTCCACCCCCAGGCCTCACAAGCTGGGGGCGGCAAGGCTCACCATCACGATGAATGCGGCCCACGGGCTCACCAAGGAACGCTAAATGCGCAATCCACTCCCGACTCTCGGCCTGTTGGCCCTCGCCCTCGCTTCGGTGGCAGTGCCCACCGGGGACGCATTTGCTCAAGAAGAGCGGCGGGTCCTCAAGGCACGTCAGGTCACCGACGTGAACCTGTCCGAGGAATACCTCGCCAAGGCACGCGAAAAGAGGCTGGAGTCCATCCAGTTCCTCAAGGAGCTCATCGCCGAGCAGGGCAGCGAGCTGACCGGCACCCGAAAGGCCGAGATGATGCTGCGCCTCGCCGACCTGTACTTTCAGCAGGGCCGCGACGAGTTCCTCTCCGAGATGGCTGCATTCGACAAGGAGTACGACAAGTGCTTCAACGTCGAAGGCTGCGAGCTCGACGCCCTCGAGCCGAACAACGACAAGTCCAAGAAGTGGCAGAACCGCTCGATCAAGCTCTACAAGAACATCCTGACGAACTACCCGCGCTACCAGCGCTCGGACGAAGCCACGTTCTACATGGCTCAAGCGCTGTCGGACACCGGCAAGCGCGACGAGGGCAAGGACTACTGGGAGAGCCTGGTCCGCATGTACCCGGACAGCCAGTTCGTGCCCGACACCTACGTCAACCTCGGCGAGTACTACTTCGACAAGGACAACGCCTACAAGGCGCTGACCAACTACAAGAAGGCCACCGCCTACCGCGACCACGACAAGTACGGCTTCAGCCTCTACAAGCTGGCGTGGTGCTACTACAACGTCGGCGAATACGGCAAGAGCATCTCATCGATGAAGCAGGTCGTGTCCTACTCCATGGCCGACGCCACCGGCAGCAGCAGCAAGCTGCAACTGCAAGACGAAGCACTCAAGGACCTCGTCCGCTTCTTCGCCGACGCTGGCGAGCTCGACGAGGCCTACGAGTACTTCAACAAGCTCGGCAAGAAGGACCTCATCCGGTCCATGCTCAAGCAGCTGGCCACCAAATACTTCGAGAACGGCAAGTTCGAAGAGTCCGTGCAGACCTACCGTCGCCTCATCGCCGAGAACCCGACCTCGGCAGACAACCCCGACTACCAGCACGAGATCATTCAGGCCTACCAGAAGATGGGCCTCAAGAACGAGACGTTCACCGAGATCGACCGCATGCTCAAGACTTACGGCAAGGACACTGCCTGGGCCCGAGCCAACGCGTCGAACCAGCAGGCCATCGCCGACGCCGGTGACAAGGTCGAGAAGAACCTTCGCCAAGTCGCGCTGTACCACCACAACCGCGCCAAGAAGATCAAGAAGGGCACCGAGGCCAAAGAGTCCTACGCCATGGCGTACAAGGGCTACAAGGTCTACCTGCGCGAGTTCCCGGGCAATGACCACGTCTACGAGATTCACTACTCGTTCGCCGAGCTGCTCTACACGATCAAGAAGTTCGACGAGGCGTTCGACCAGTACATGGCCGTCGTCAAGCTCGATCCGGAAGGAAAGCACTCCAAGTTCTGTGCCGAGTCCGCCATCTTCTCGGCCGACGAGATGGTCAAGAAAGAGAGTGCGGGCACCACCATCGCCAAGGCCAAGCCCGGCGAGGCAAACGAGCCGCTCGACCTGACCGACTGGGAAAAACGCCTCATTGAGTCGTCCGCCCAGTACGCCGACCTCTACCCCGGCGACAAGAAGGTCAAGAACATCATCTACAAGACCGGCTACCTGCTCTACAACAAGTACCGCTTTGGCGAGGCTGCAGACCAGTTCAACAAGGTCATCAAGATGGAGCCCGGCTCCAAAGAGGCCGAACAGGCAGCCAACCTCATCCTCGACTCCTTCGTGGTCAACGAGGACTGGAACAATCTGCAAAAGAACTCGAAGTTCTATTACGAGCAGGAAGGCCTAGGCTCCTCGACCTTCAAGAAGGAAGTGTACGGCGTCTACCAAAAGGCCTCGCTCAAGATCATCGAGGTCAACTTCGAGAACGAGAAGAACTACAAGAACACCGCAGATGCGTACCTGACGTTCTACGACGAGTTCCCCAAGTCCGATGAGAACTCCCGAATTCTGAACAATGCCAGCATCTACTACCACAAGATCGACGACATTGAATCGGCCATGGAAGTGCGCCACATCCTGATCGACGACCCGAAATTCGGCGAGAAGACCAAGTACTACTACGACCAGCTCGGCGGACTCGGCTTCGACTACGAGACCGTCGCGGACTTCGATAAGGCCGCCACCTACTACGAGAAAATCTTCAAGATCCAGCAGGACAGCAAGAAGTTCGCCAAGTGGAAGAAGGAAGGCGACGACCTCGCGGCTCAGAAGCAGGGAGCCGCTGACGCCATCTACTCGGCGGCCGTGTTCCGCAAGGCTCTGGGCGACGCCGCTCCGGCCATCTCGAACTACAAATCCTTCATCTCGACCTACCCCGACGATGACCGCGTCAACGACGTCAAGCTGACCATCGGCAAGATCTACGAAGACGACGAGCAATGGAGCCAGGCGGCCAACGTCTACTACGGCTTCTACACCAAGGCCGACGACACCACGCCCATCGAGTTCGTCTACTTCGCACGCCTGCACTATGCGCGGGCACTCGAGAAGCAGAACCAGAGCAGCAAAGCCACTCGTGTCTACCAAGACACTGTCAAGCTGTACGGCAAGTACATCGAGGGCGGCGGCGAGCCCGGAGCTCACACCGAGTTCGTGGCCGAGATGATGTTCAAGCTGGCCCAGCCCACCTTCGACAAGTACGAGGCGATGGTCATCGGCGGCGTGCGACCCGGCTCGTCACGCAAGTCCGAAGACAAGCAGCTCGGCGAGTCACTCAAGAAGAAAGCACAGAGCTTGGTCGAGACCGAGAAGGTCTACACCGAGCTCATCAAGACAGGCGCCGGCGAGTGGGGCCTTGCGGGCCTCATCATGCTGGGCCGGGTCTACGAGAACATGGGCGAGAGTCTCTCGACCAGCCACATTCCGACCTACCTCACAGAAGACCAGATCGAGATCTACACGATGGCTCTCGAAGACCAGGTCTATCCGCAGGTCGAAAAGTCTGTGGCCGCCTACAGCGCCGCACTCTCCAAGAGCTACGAGCTGACCCTCTACAACGACAACACAGCCTTTGCGACCCGTCGCTTGGGCGAGCTGAGACCCGACGACTTCCCGGGGCTAGCCGAAGAGCTGCCCGAGGTCCGCGAGACCTCGGCACAGTCCCGCACTTTCGACTTCGAAACGACCTACTAGGAGGACCAAACCATGAGATTCACTTCAATCCTGATTGCAATTACCCTCCTCGTGGCCGGCTGCGGCGACAAGAACGGCAAGGTCCAGAGCTTCACTGAAGAAGACCTGGCCGTCGACCCGCGCAAGAACTTCGTCATGGGCGTCCAGGAGCTTCAGACTCCCGACCGTCGTACCGGCGAGGTGGACTACCAAGCGGCCTACAACTTCTTCGTCACTTCGGTGAATCTGAACGGCTCGGCCAAGGCGGCCTTCAACGCCGCTTGGGTCTCCGAGATTCTGAACAACCCCGACGACGCGGCCATCTACTACAAAAAGGCCTATGACGCGGATCCGGCCTACGATTCGGCCATGTTCTCGCTCGCCCGCGTGTACAACGACACCGGCAAGGGCGACCTCGCCGTCAACCTGTACGAAGAGTTCCTGCAGGTCCAGCCCGACAACATGGTCGTTCGCAATGACCTGATTGTCGCGCTGACCGCCGCCAAGCGGTTCGACGAGGCCCTCGCACAGGCCAAGGTCATCCTGCTCAAGGACCCCAAGAACGCCGCTGTGTACCGAAACCTGTCGGCCATGTACTATGTGCAAGACCGACTAGGCATGAGCCAGCTGTGCAATGAAAAGGCGCTGCAGCTCGACGAGGGCGACGCCGGTACGTACAACAACCTCGGTGTCACAGCGCTGATTCTCGAAGATGAATCGACTGCCATCGACAAGTTCAAGACGGCCATCAAGCTCGACAGCAAGAACTTCGAAGCCAACATCAACCTCGGCTTCATCGCGCTGAACTCCGGCGACTACACCCTCGCCGCCGAGACCTTGGAAAAGGCCGTCGCTGCCAATCCGGCCAGCGTCGACGCCAAGCTCGGCCTCGCCGTCGCACTGCGCGGCACCAAGGACTTCGACCGCGCCGAGGGCCTGTACAACGAGGTCATCGCCGCCGCTCCGGACAGCGAGTTCGGCTACTTCAACGCCGCCATCTTGCACGAGGTCTACACCAAGGACTTCAAGAAGGCCGAGACCTACCTGCAGCAGTACATCGACACCAACCCCGTCGGCCCGTCCGACCCGGTGTTTGCACGCATGGACCGGGTCAAGGCCGCTCGCGCCGAGAAAGCCGAAAAGGACGCCGCCGAGGCAGCCCGCAAGAAGGCTGAGGAAGAGCGCAAGAAGCGCAACGAGGCCCTGCTCACCGAGATGGCCACGGTCGTCACCACCTACCAGACGTCGTTCACCACCCATGCAGCCTGCCTCGACCCGATGCTGGTCGAAGAGGGCGGCATGATGCTGGAACAGGCCGGAATGGTCGTCGAGATGAAGGAGGCTGACATGGCAGCCGACATCAAGATGCTGCTCGAGGGCTACACCCCGCTGTGGGACGAGGCCATCTCGGCCTGTGTGTCTGGCGGTGGCGGCGCTGCCCCCGAGCCCGTTCCCGAAGAGGCCCCCGCTGAAGGCGGCGGTGAAGAAGGCGGCACAGAAGCTCCAGCCGAAGGCGGCTGATCCCTTTGAAGGGTCCAGGCGTTCACGACAAGTGAGCGAATGAACCCCCAGGCCCCGTTGGAGACGTGCTTCCCATGCGCACGCACCTCATCGGGGCCGTGCCCATGACGGGGGCGGCACTCACTCTCTTCATGCTGACAGCCTGCGTTGAGCCACGCCCGCTCGAGCCGCTCCCCGGACCGCCGGTGCCCGAAGATGCCTTCCTCGCCGGTCTGGAGTCCCCCCCGTTTGACTGACGCTTACCTACGCTTCGCGGACGCGGCGGATCGAGGCGACTCGGCTGCCGCTTCGTTCAACGCCGGCAGAGGCCAGCCGGTAGGCCGGCAAAGACGGCGTCGATTGGTGTTTTCTGTCGGCGACACCAAGGTCGTGTCAACGGTTCGCAAAGACCGACCAACAATTAGTCAAGGTTCTAATTAACTTTTCCGTGACTCCCTGCGCGGACCCAGGCCCGTTGATCGCTGTCCCGAACAAGGCAGCCATCACCGACCCACATGGAGTCATCCTCATGCAGAACACATCCCCCAACTTCCTGACCCAGAGCCGAGGCAGCAAACGCGTGCCCGGCGAATCCCCTCACCGCGAGCGCGTGCTCGAGGTGCACCAAGTCTGGGATGATCTCGTCCTCGACACCAAACACTTCGCGAGCACCACCGGTGAGATCACCATCGGCTCGATGGTGGGCTGGCGCTGGTCCGTCCTGGGGGTGCAGCTTGGATGGCTGCCCTCGGGCGCCCACTTGGTCGCTCGCTACGCTCCGCCGCTGTGGTCCGAGGTCGAGAGCGATTGGAAGAACGACTTCTATGCACCGGACGACCCCCTGCCATTGGGGCGAGAACACACGCTGTTCAGGTGGAGAGGAGCCCAGTGGGAAGCCGACCTCGACGAATCATGGACCGCCACCGCGGACCTCGACGGCGAGCAGCTGGACCTCGAGCAACTGAGTGACCGCGGCCTGGCACGGCGCACCGATGATGGGTGGACCGTACCCATCACGGGCTCCCTGGCCCTGACCATCACCATCGGCTCCATGAGCTTCATCGCCCACCGCGTGCGCCAAGCCGAACGAACGGTCGCGCCTGTTGGTCGAGACTGGCCATTCGTCGGCATCACGAGTGCGACGGCCTTTGTCGGAGCGATGTTCGCGGTGCTCATCTGGAGTCAGCCGCCTCCGTCCGAGGTCGAGGTGTCACGGGTCCCCGACCGAATCGTGCAGATGGTTCTCGAAAAGCCAGAGAAGCCTGAGAAGAAGATCATCGATCGCGGCAACAAAGACGCGGCCGAGGGCAAGAGTGCTCCCGACGAGCGCGGCAAGGTGGGCAAGCGCAACGCCGAGAAGAAGCATGCCAAGGGCAAGCCCGGCACCTTGTCCAAGCGCAAGCGGGACATGGACGTCGTCAACGCCGCGGGCGTGCTCGGCTTCCTCACCAACAACGGCCCTCAAGGCGGCGCCTTTGACGGTGGTCTGAACCGAAACCTCACCGATGCCATCGGCGGGCTGAGCGGGCCCAAGGGCACTCAGATCGGAACCGGGGGCTTTCACAGCACCGGCAATGGCACCGGCAACAACGGCGTTGCCGAGGGCACCGGCATCGGCACCCACGGCGACGGCTACGGTGCGACCGGCAAGTGCGAGCCCGGCCAGGTCTGCGGACCTGGGCACCGAGGCACCGGCAAGGAGTACGGCGCCATCGCCGAGGTGAAGGGCGACCCGATCATCCTGGGCTCTCTCGACCGCGCGCTGATCGACGAGGTGGTCAAGCGCCACATGAGCCAGATTCGCTACTGCTACCAGCGCGAGCTGCAGAAGGACGCGTCTGTGGGCGGCAAGTTGGTCATTCGCTGGACCATCGCCAACGACGGCAGCGTCAGCCGAGCAGGCACCAAATCGAGCACGATCGACCACGCCGGAGTCGAACAATGCGTCGAGGGACGCTTCCTGCGAATGACCTTCCCCAAGCCGCGAGGCAATGGAATCGTGATCGTGACTTACCCGTTCTTGTTCAACCCAGGCACTTGACGTGGGTTTGACGACGCCCTCGGGAACTACTCTTGCGGGCTGTCGTCAGTCAGATTGACGACAAGATGACGGCCAACAGGTTGTCCTGAGGGCCGTGACAAATGATGATGGAGGGCGTCTACGTAGCTTCAACACTTCGTGGGCGCCGATACTGGCAAACAAGCCAGGAGGAAACAGACATGTCTCGTATTTTCGCAACTCTCGTACTCCTTTCCTTCGCTCTGCCCGCAGCCGCGCAGGACGACGATGGCGGCCGTGCCGTCAAGTACAAGGCCCGGACCGAGATCGACTTTGAGTCGGTTGACGTCACTGGCGAGCTCGTGAAGCCACAAGGACAGCTCCTTCTCGACCGGCGCAAGGCCAACTTCAACCCGTTGATTCAGCTCCGTGAGCACTTCAACGACGAAATGGTCCAGTCCATCAACGAAATCCAGTAGACACCACTTACTCCCGCTTCACCGGCCGGTTTCGGTTGGTGACGGGCAGACCCTCAGGCCCCCCGCTCCTGAACCAGAGGAATCACCACTATGGGTGAAAAGCTTGCCCTGACCTTCGAGATCTACAAAGGTTCGAAGCTCATCGATACGCGCGAGTACACCGAAGTCAGCGTCACCATTGGCAGCGGCCCCGAAGCCCTGCTGCGGTTGAAGCACAAGAGCATCACTGATCTCTCGTGCGTACTGAACGTCGAAGAGGGCAAGGTTCAGCTGCTGGACCTCGGCTCCAAGAACACCACGCGCAACGGCGAAGACGTCAGCAACGTCGAGCTCAAGAGCGGCGACGACTTCCAGGTCGGCGACATCCGCCTGGTGGTCAAGTTCGACGCACCCGCCGTCGCTGCCGAAGCGCCGGCCGTCGAGCCTGCAGCTGCCGAGCCAGAGGCCGCCGCTGCAGCGCCAGAAGCTGCCGCTGCCGAGCCAGAGGTCAAGGACGAGGAAGTCACCGACGCAGGTGTGGCCACAGACGTTTCCGAAGCCGCCGGCTCGGACGACGCTGCCGCCGACGGCGACGACTACAACGAGGCCTACAAGGGCGTTCCCGAAGACGTGATGGCCTTCATCATGCGCTCCGGCACCGCCAAGACCAATGTCGGCATCGACCCACGGCGCCCCAAGGTGCTCGAAGTCAACCAGATGTGGGAAGACCTGCTGCTCGACACCAAGCACTTCGCCAAGGGCGGCAGTGCGATCAGCATCGGTTCATCTGTCGGCTGGCGCTGGAACTTCCTGGGCATCGACATGGGCTGGGTCATCCCGCCTCTGAACATCCTGCTTCGCTACACCCCTCCGATGTGGTCCGAAGTCCAGAGCGACTGGCGCAACGACTTCTACAGCCCCGACAACGTCATTCCGTCCGGCGCCGAGCACAAGCTGTTCAGCTGGGACTCGGGCCAGTACGTCGCCGATATCGCAGACTCCTGGGATGGCTTCGCTGACATTGGCGACAAGCGCTACACCTTCGACGAGCTCGTCGAAGCCGGCAAGGCCGAGAAGTCTGGCGCTGGGTACCAGGTCCCGATGGACGACGACGTTCGACTCATGATCGACGCGGACGGCCTCGTCTTCTTCAGCCACATGGTCAAGCCAGGAAAGCGCGTCATCTCGCGCATCAACGACGACCTTGACTACCCATTCCTGGCCATCATGTCTGTGGTCGGCTTCCTGGGCCTGATGTTCGGCATCTTGATGTGGAGCCTGCCGCCACCCGCGCGCAACGACATGGTCGAGATTCCGGACCGCTTCGTCGAGCTCATCCTCGAGAAGCCCCCCGAAGAGCAAAAGTCCAAGAAGCCGTCTGGCAATCCCGACGCGGGCGAGGGCGAAAAGGCCAAGCGCGAAGAGGGCAAGACCGGCAAGAAAGACGCCAAGATGAAGAAGGCCAAGGGCAACAAGGTCAAGATGCAGAAGCAGCAGATCGACAAGCAGATCGCTGAGAACGCTGGTGTTCTCGGTGCCCTGCGCGACGGCGCTGCCCTCGACGGCGTCTTCGGCTCCTCGGGTCTCAGCTCTGACCTCACTGGCGGCATCGGCGGCCTCATCGGCGCCAAGGGCACCCAAATCGGCTCCGGCGGTCTCGGCTCCCGTGGCTCAGGCCTCGGTGGCGGCGGTACGGCAGAAGGCCTTGGCGGCCTCGGTACCAAGGGCATCGGCTCCGGTGCATCCGGGTACGGCGCCGGCGGTGGCCACTTCGGCGCCAAGGGCGACGGTGCCATCGGCACAGTCGGTGGCGACTCCATCATTCTCGGTGCACTTGATCGCTCCCTCATCGACGAGGTCATCAAGCGCCACATGAACCAGATTCGGTACTGCTACCAGCGCGAGTTGACCAAGAACAACACGCTCGGCGGCAAGATCGTCATCCGCTTCACCATCGCCAAGGACGGCTCGGTCAGCCAAGCGACGACCAAGTCGACGACTATGAACAACTCGGCGGTGCAGAAGTGCATCGAAGGCCGGTTCATGCGCATGCAGTTTCCCACCCCAAAGGGCGGCGGCATCGTCATCGTCTCGTACCCGTTCCTCTTCTCGCCGGGCTGAGCTGACAGCTTCCGGCTCAAACGCACCCCGGTCGCACTGGCCGGGGGCAGTGAAAAATTCGCCTGAAGGTTTCACGGAGCCGCGACAAGTGCTAGTTAGCCCCCTCGACTGGACGTAGTTCATGAAGTTCCCGCTCACAGCAGCCCTCCTCATCGCTCCGCTGGCCATCTCTGGCACAGCATTCGCTCAGGAAGATCTCGACCTGGACGGCGACTCCAGTGGCAACAAGCAGAAGCGCCAAAAAGCGTCCAAGTCCGTCAAGGCCGACCTCGAGGGCGAAGTCGTGCGCGAAATTCAGCGTGGCTACTACCTCAAGTCCAACCTGGGCACGACCAGCTACCTGCTGACCTACTCGGGCGGCATCCTGCGCTCTGGCACCACCTTGGCACTCGGATTCGGAAACGACTTCAGCGACCAAGAAGACAGCTCGATGGCCTGGGAAGTCCAGTTCCATCAGGGCGTGCACAATGGCATGCACTACGAACAGCAGGCCGCTGTCGGCGTCCCACCGCCCCGACTCATTCAGGGCGATACGCGCACCTTCGCGTTGGTCGCAAACTTCGAATACAGCCGCTACCTGACCCGCCGTCTTGGCGTGGGCATCCGCGGCGGCGGCGGCGTCATGATGTCGCCACTGCTCATGAATGGTGAAGCATTCGACGATGAAGTCGTGCGTGACTCGTGGGGCGGTGCCCGTCCCGCAGTGCACGACAGTCCTCACCCCATCGTTCAGGGCGGACCGACCTTCGAGTACTACACCAAGCTGTCCCACTTCTCGATCGGCGTGGACATCGAAGTTTCCTACGCCTTGGGCTTCGACCTCGGCGCTGGCGGCAGCGGCTACCTGAAGTACACGTTCTAGGACTGGCCCATGCTGGCGCTGCCAGAGCTGTTTGAAAGGCTCACGGCGCCGCACCCCTCGGTCACCAACGTCACCGACCGCTATCGAGCGCAGTTTCTGGCCGCCTTTGTGTTGGTCGTGCTGCCCGTCGCCCTTGTTGCTGTTTTCGTGCAGACGTACGCCAACCCAGCTTTCCGCAGCACGGGCCTCATGCTCATTCCGGGCATGTTGGGCATGGCCGCAGCCTACCCTCTTGCCCGTTCAAAGCACCACGCATCTGGTGTCTGGATCAGCCTCGTCTCCAGCCAACTCATGGTCCTTCAAGCGACGATGGCCGACCCTGGCAATCCCGCAATCTACAGCTACTTCGCCCTGAGCGGGGTGTGGGCTGGCGCCCTGCTCCGCCCGACGCTGCTCTACATCTACCTCGTCGCCTCTGCCGGCATCGGCGTCGGCATGGCGACGTTTCAGGCCGAGGCGCTCGGGCCCATTCGAGCCATCTCAACGGCGAGCATGATCTCGATATTTCTGATCGTCATCGCGCTTGTGAACTGGCATCGCGGAGTCGTCAAGACCGCGATTTATCTCGAGAACAACACCCGGGAGTCCGAGGCCCGAACCAAGCTTCTGCAAGCAGACCGAATGGCCTCCATGGGGCGTCTGGCCGCCGGCGTTGCACACGAAATCAACAACCCCCTCGCGTACGTCTCGGGCAACCTCGAGCTGCTGTACAGCACGCTCGAAGGCGAGCAACTCGAGGCCGTGAGCAGCGCCCTTGAGGGCGCCCGCCGGGTACAGCGCATCGTCTTGGACCTCAAGACATTCAGTCGAATCCGCACCGGAGAGCAACGCGCAGTGGACCCCGTACAAGTAGCCAAGGCCTCGGCCAACATGGCCAGACACGTCGTTGAGCGTCGCGGAAACCTGGTCGAGCAGTACTTCGATGCCCCCTCCATCGATGGAGACGAAACGCGCCTGGGCCAAGTCATGCTCAACCTGCTGATCAATGCCGCAGAAGCCCTCCCTGAGGGCGATGAGGGCACAGTCAGCGTGGTCATCGACACCCTCAGCAACGGGCACGTCCGCATTCGAGTCAGTGATTCCGGCCCGGGGATTCCCGAAGAGCTGCATGCCACCGCCTTTGAGTCGTCGTTCACCACAAAGCAGGACGGCACAGGCCTGGGGCTCGCACTCAGTCAGTCCATCGTGCTCGAGATGGGTGGCACCATCTCCATCGGCGTGGCCGAGATTGGCGGGGCCGCCATCACCGTCACCCTTCCAGCGGGTCTGCTCAGCGGAGAGATCGAACGGACCCCAGCACCGGCTCGCTCCCCGCTGCTCGACAACCGAGCCCGCGTGCTCATTGTCGACGACGAGCCTGCGCTCCAGGAACTGCTGCTGACAGCCCTCCAAGAACACGATGTCATCGCAGTGGGCAACGCAGCAGATGCCCTCGAGGCCGAAGCCAAGGGGTCATTCGACCTCATCTTGTGTGACGTCATGATGCCGGGCATGAATGGCCTTGAGCTGTTCACACACATCGCCGAGCGCAACCCGGGCAGCGAGCGACGCATTCTGTTCCTGACCGGCGGAACTCAGAATCCGGCGACAAGCCAATTTCTGAAGAACATCCCCAACTATGTGCTGCGAAAGCCCTTTCGCCTCGCTGTGCTGCGAGAAGCCGTACAGGGAGCGTTGGACGAGCTAGCCTCTGCCGATTAAACGCGCTGGGTTCAATCCGTACGACGGGCGATCCCGTCCAATGCGAGGCATTCAATGGCAAACGAAAGCATGGGCCTAATCGGCCGCAAACTGGGCATGACCCAGATCTTCTCCGACGACGGCACCGTCGAGGGTGTCACGGTGGTCGAAGTCGGCCCCAACACCGTCCTGCAGGTCAAGAGCGTCGACGGACCCGACGGCTACAACGCCCTTCAGCTTGGTTTCGGTACTCAGAAAGAGTCCCGCGCCACCAAGCCCGAGCTCGGCCACATCAAGAAGGTCGAGGGCGCAGTTGTGCCCAAGTTCATCCGCGAGATTCGCGTGTCCGCCGACGAGCTGGCAAAGCACAGCCCAGGCGCAACCATCGGCGCCGCCGATGTGTTCAGCGAGGGCGACACCGCCGACGCCATCGGCACCTCAAAGGGCGCTGGCTTCGCCGGCGTCATGAAGCGCTACAACATGAAGGGCTTCATTCGCAGCCACGGTACCCACGAGTTCTTCCGTCACGGCGGCTCAATTGGTACGCGCCTGACCCCAGGTCGCGTGTTCCCCGGCAAGACCATGCCAGGCCACATGGGCAACGAGCGCGTCACCGTGCAGAACCTTCGCATTGTGCGCGTCGACGCCGAACGCAACCTTCTGTTCCTGGCGGGCGGCGTTCCCGGCCCCAAGGGCAGCGCGGTCATCGTGCGCAAAGCCGTCAAGGCATAGACGAACCAAGAGGCTCAAGGCCACAGGTTCAGTTAGGAGGCCTCCCCTTCCGGGAGGCCTTTCTTGTCTCAGCCCATCTGGTCCCCAACTGCCGAGCGCATCGAGCGCTCCAACCTGACTCGGTTCATCGCGCATGTGAACCGTTCCGGCGGAACGATCTCGGGCTACGATCAGCTCTATGATTGGTCTATCCAGGACGTACCCGCGTTTTGGGGAGCGGTCTGGGAGTTTGCCGAGACTCGCGCCTCGGTGACTGGCTCCACCGTGCTCGGCACGTCTGCGATGCCCGGCGCCGATTGGTTTCCCGACGCCAGGCTGAACTTCGCCGAGAACCTTCTTCGCTTTCGCGACGATCGACCCGCACTGGTCTGGGTGTGGGAGAACGGCGACCGCCAAGAGGTCAGCTACCGAGAGCTCTACGCACAGGTGGCTCGATTCCGACGCTTCCTCGATGACTGCGGCGTCGTGGCCGGTGACCGCGTCGCCGGGTTCGTGCCCAATCGCATCGAGTCCGTCGTCGCCATGTTGGCCGCCACAAGCCTCGGAGCGATCTGGTCGTCCTGCAGCCCCGACTTTGGCTTCAAGGGTGTCATGGACCGGTTCGGCCAGATTCGGCCCAAGGTACTCATCACTGCCGACGGGTACCGCTACGGCGGCAAGCAGCACGACTCCCTGGGCCGAGTGCGCGAAGTGCTCGCCGCCATTGACTCAATTGAGCGGGTCGTCGTCTTGCCCATGCTGAGCAACACGCCTGACCTCGCCGGACTGCCCACTGCGATTCGCTGGACTGACGCGCTGGACAACGACGCCCAGGAGCTGCAGTTCGCGCAGCTGCCCTTCAGCCACCCGCTGTACATCATGTACAGCAGCGGAACGACGGGGATTCCGAAGTGCATCGTCCACGGCGCGGGCGGCACACTTCTGCAGCACGCCAAAGAGATGATGCTGCACACCGACCTGGACCGCGATGACTCCATCTTCTACTTCACGACCTGCGGTTGGATGATGTGGAACTGGCTGGTCAGTGCATTGATGACCGGTTGCAAGGTCGTTCTATACGATGGAAGTCCCGCGTTTCCCGATGCAGATGTGTTGTGGCGCATGGCCGAGAACGAGGGCGTGACGGTGTTCGGCACCAGCCCCAAGTTCCTCACCCTGTGCAAGAAGACCGGGCTGTCTCCAGGCAAGCAGCACGACCTGCGGGTCCGAACGGTCATGAGCACCGGCGCCCCCTTGGCCGCCGAGCAGTTCGAGTGGATCTCGGAACACATCGGCGATGTACAGACCGCCTCGATCTGCGGTGGCACGGACATCATTAGCTGCTTCATGTTGGGGTCGCCCATCGACCCCGTGTACGCGGGTGCCATCCAGAAACGCGGTCTGGGCATGGCGGTCGAAGCCTGGGCCGGCGAGCGCAACCCGGTCACTGGACAAAAGGGCGAGCTGGTCTGCGTCCAGCCCTTCGTCAGCATGCCCGTGGCCTTTTGGAATGATGAGGACGGCTCGAAGTACCACAAGGCCTACTTCGCCCATTTTGACGGCGTGTGGCGACACGGAGACTTCGTCGAGCTGACCCCGCAGGGGGGCGTCATTGTCTATGGACGGTCAGATGCCACGCTCAACCCGGGCGGAATCCGCATTGGTACCGCCGAGATCTACCGCCAGGTCGAAGAGATGGACGAAGTGGTCGACTCGATTGTGGTCGGACAACAGTGGCAGAACGATACCCGCGTCGTCCTGTTTGTTGTGCTTCGTAAAGGCCTGACCCTCGATGAGGATCTGACCGCCCGCATCAAGAAGAAGATTCGCGCCAACACCACCCCACGGCACGTCCCTGCAATCCTGCTTCAGGCTCCAGCGGTGCCGCGCACGATCAGCGGCAAGAAGGTCGAGATTGCTGTGACTCGCATCATTCACGGCGAGGCCGTCGCCAACCGGGACGCTATGGCCAACCCCGATGCCCTGGATTTCTACGGAAATCTCGAGCTCTAGAGCGCTCGGTAGTTGGGCGCTTCTTGGGTGATGACCACGTCGTGCACGTGGCTCTCGCGCAGGCCGGCCGATGTAATGCGCACAAAGCGGGCGTCGCGATGCATGTCGCCAACGGTCGGACAGCCGCAGTAGCCCATCGAAGCCCGCAGACCACCGACGAGCTGGAACACCGTGTCGCCGACTGGGCCCTTGTAGGGCACGCGTCCGACAATGCCCTCGGGAACGAGCTTCTTGGTGACCGCCTCGGGGTCACCCTCCTCGCTCTCCTGGAAGTAGCGGTCCGATGAGCCCGCCTTCATCGCGTCGATGCTGCCCATGCCACGGTAGGCCTTGTAGCGCCGCCCCTGCCACAGCACTGTGTCGCCCGGCGCTTCTTCGGTGCCAGCGAACAGCGAGCCAATCATGACCGCGTCGGCGCCTGCGGCGAACGCCTTGGCCATGTCGCCGGAATACTTGATGCCTCCGTCGGCGATGATTGTCTTGCCAGCGTCATGGGCAACCCGGGCGCAGTCCGCAATGGCGGTCAGCTGCGGAACCCCTACGCCGGCCACGATGCGCGTGGTGCAGATCGAGCCGGGGCCAACCCCCACCTTGACGACGTCGGCGCCGTGATCGATGCAAGCTGCTGTCGCATCGGAGGTGGCGACGTTGCCTATGACCACGACCAGATCGGACCATCGGGCCTTTACGGCCTCGCACGCTTTGAGCACGCCGGCGCTGTGGCCATGGGCGGTATCAATGACGACCAGGTCGCACCCGGCCTCGACCAATGCGGCGATGCGGTCGTCTCGATCGCCCCCAACACCGACCGCGGCACCGCAGCGCAGATGGCCGCGCGATGACATCACCGACTGCGGGAAGCGCCCGATATTCTCGATGTCCTTGATGGTGATGAGGCCTCGGAGCGCACCAGTGGCCGGATCGACGACCAGCAGCTTCTCTATCTTGTGCTCTTGGAGCAGGACCTTGGCTTGCTCGATGCTGGTCCCGGGGGCGACCGTCACCAGATCGCGGCTCATGACTTGCTCGACCGGGACATCGAGGCGTTTCTCGAATCGCAGATCGCGGTTGGTCAGGATGCCCACCGCACGTCCGTCAACGACGACCGGCACTCCCGAGATGTTGTGCTCGCGCATGACCCCGCGGGCTTGGCCAATGCTGGCCGCCGGACTCACCGTGATGGGGTCCAGGATGGTACCGGTCACTGCTTTCTTGACCTTTCGGACCTCGGCGGCTTGGGCCGAGAAACTCATGTTTTTGTGCAGGATGCCCAGTCCACCTTGGCGTGCCATCGCGATCGCCATCGGGGCCTCGGTGACCGTATCCATCGCCGCGGACACCACAGGAGCGTTGAGCGCGAACCCAGGGGCAAGGACGGTGGAGATATCGACGTCGCGCGGCAAAACCGAGCTGGCGCGGGGCACCAACAAGACATCATCGAAGGTAAGGGCGACGGGTACCGGGTCCGTGAGCATGCGGCCTCCCCGGGCCGTGCTTGGGGGTCCCGGCTCTGTCCGTAGCCCGCGTCCCAGGCCCATGCAATCAGGGAATGTGAAGCGCCCTGCAGGCATTGACAACAGCGCGATGCCGCCGTAATAAGCCCGGCCCCTGAACAAACAGGACGTATTGGAGGAAAACATGCGAACGAACGCACTGCTTCCCGTCATCGCCATCGCCATTGTCGGCACCGCCTGCGGTGGAAAGCACACCGGAACCTACGAAAAGCTCGCCGCCACCGGCGACGCCACCACCGCCGATCCCGTCTGGACCGCAGCCGAAGCGCTGTGGGAAGAGCGTGACGACGCCGAGAAGCTCAAGGAAGCCCTCGTCAAGTACGAAGAGGTCGTCAAGGCAAAGCCTGACGACCGCGCTGCATACGGCCGCTTGGTTCGTGGCTGGTACCTGTACGGCGACGCCCACTCCCAAGACACCGATGTCAAAGTCGAGCGCTGGGGCCACGCCATCGAGTGGGGCGCACGCTGCCTCGCACTCAATGACGACTTCCGCGGTCGCATTGAAGCTGGCGAAAAGGAGCGAGACGCCATCGCCTCTGCCACCGCAGCTGACGTGCCTTGCATGTACTGGACCGCATCTGCTCTCGGCAAGTGGGGCAAGGCCCAGAGCCTGTCCAAGACGCTGAAGCACCTGCCCACGGTCAAGGCGTACATCGCCAAGGTCGAAGAGCTCGACAAAGAGTACTGGCACTACGGTCCCGCTCGCTACTGGGGGGCGTACTACGCGGCCCTTCCGAGCTTCGCCGGCCAAGACGCCGAGAAGTCCGCCGAGTTCTTGGCCGCTTCGATTCAGGGACAGCCTGCGTACTTGGGCACTCGCGTCATCCGCGCCGAGTACTTGTACGTGCTGACTCAGGACGCCGCCGGCTTCCAAGACGACCTGAACTTCGTGCTCTCCGCCGACCCCGAGGCGCTCGAGGGCGTCGGCCAGGACAACCGGCTCGAGCAGGAAAAGGCCAAGCGTCTGCTCGCCAAGACCAACGAGCTGTTCGACAAGAAGGCCCTCGAAGCTGCCGGCGCCGCCGGTGGCGAGTAGCCCCCTCACGACTCTTTAGGAGACCGCCCCCATGAAGCGCTTCATCGCCATCGCCGCTGCTGTCACCGCCGTTGCGCTCACGCTCGCATCTCCCCCGGTCGAGGCCGAGGGAACATTCGAGCTGAACGTCGGCTCGCTCGCCCCCAAGGGAACCCCTTGGATGCGCCTGCTCGAGAAGATGGAAAAGCAGATCGAGACGGAGTCCGGGGGCAAGATTCAGGTCATCCTGCGTCCGCCCGGCGTCATGTCCGAAGTCGAGATGGTGCGTGAAACCCGCAAGGGTGAGCGCCTGCAGAGTGCTGCTGTCACCACCGCCGCACTTGCCGAGGGCGGAAACGTCGAGCTGCTTCAGCTTGTCGAGCTGCCCTACCTGTTCAAGAGCAACAAGGAAGCCGATCACATCCTCGACAACGTCGTCTGGGACGATCTGGCGGGAGCCCTGAAGAAGCGCGGCTTCATCATGGGTATTTGGTCCGAGAACGGCTGGCGCAGCTTCGCCGTAAAGGGTGACACACCCATCAAGAAGTGGGAAGACCTCAAGGGCGTCAAGATGCGCTCTCAAGAGTCTGATGTGCACATGGCGATGTACAACCACTACGAGGCTCAGGCCGTTCAAAAGCCGATGACCGAAGTGCTGACCGCTCTGCAGTCAGGCATCGTCGACGGACTCGACAACACAGCCCTGTACCTCAAGACCGGTGGTCTTTCGGGACCGCTCGACCACTTCACCCACACCCGGCACATCTACCAGCCCGCCGCCATCGTGTTCTCACGTCGGTGGTACGAGAGCCTCCCAGAAGATCTGCAGGGCATCGTCAGCGCACCAAAGTCCATGGCCGCTGAAGGCCGGACCGCGATTCGTGAAGAGGACGAGGCCATCACGATGCTGCTCGAAGAGGATCTCACCATCCACACGCTCACCGACGCCGAGCGCGAGGCTTTCGCCACCAAGGCGCGCGAGATCCACGCCGACTTCGTCAAAGACATCGAGGGCGGCCCCGAACTGCTCAAGAAGATCAACGACGAACTGGCCACCATGCGCTGAAGCTCGGGTATTCGCATTTCCCATTCGCCCGCGGTACAACCGCGGGCGTTCTTGTTTGCAGGAGTCGGTGTTGATTGGTCAGATGTTCGGGGCGATCGATGCAACCTTCCGGGGAATCCGCAACGGCGTCCGCGACGGGCTGAACTCGTTCGTTGACGGCCCCCTGCAGGGCGTCCTGTTCTATTTGATCCTGGCCATCTATGGCTTGCTTGTCCTGCTCGAAGAAGGCTTTTCCTGGCTGGACAAGGTGGTTGGCTGGTTCGAGCGCGGACTCGTCTTCGTGGCCATGCTGGGCATGTGCTTCCTCGCCTTCAACGACTTCATCGCCCGCGAGTACAAGGCGAGCCTCGACACCGACATGTTTGGCCTGTGGGCCCTCGACGGCCAGATGAACATGGCCCTGCTGCT
>CAYYHT010000006.1:0-31718 GCA_964471355.1 uncultured Enterobacteriaceae bacterium | reverse complement strand
CTTCTCGGGAGTACGCGGTGCGCTCTCTTCGGGCGGCGTGAGCTGCTCTTCGAGCTTCTCTTGGGCACGCTTGCGGGCTGCGAGAGTCGCGGCGTAGTTGCGGGCCTTTCCGTTGGCGAGGTTGACCGCGGCCTTCTTGGCCAACTTGTGTGCCTTGTTCAGCTCGCCTGCCACTTCGGCAGCGACGGCCAGATTGAACTGGGCCTTGCCCTTGAGCTTCATGTCGTCGGTGCCGTTGACGACTTCGCGCCACAGCGGACGCGCGCCTTCCCAGTCGCCGGCCTTGACGTGATTCTTGGCCTGCTTCATCTCGGGGCTGCCGCCGCCGAAGTAGCTGCGAGTGACCGTCACCCAAGAAGGCGAGATGCGACGCGCGTAGCCCTCGCCTGACTTGTAGCCAACTCGGCGAATCGTTTCGGTCTGTACCGGCAGCGAGTTCATGGCACCTTGAATCGATGTCGACTCCTGACGCCAGGTCTGCGTCGACTCGTGGTCGCGAAGTTGGTCGAGGTGTCGGTCCGCGCTGGCGTCATAGAAGCGCCAGGAGCTCATGATGCGGGTGCGGCGCGACGCCCAGTGGGTGGACGACTCGGCGTTGTACTTGGAGTCGTCGGTGTTGTAGGCGCCAGACTCGGTGAAGCTGTCGGTGTCGAAGGCCTCGAGGGCGATGACTCCATCGCAGCCGTGCTTCTTGCACAGGCGCTTGACGCCTTGGTGAGTCCACGGCTTGTCGAAGATGTCCGATGCGACTTCTTTCTTAGTGACCGTCGGGGTGATGACCTCGAAGCGCGGGGAATTCTGCATGACCATGAGCGCGCCGTTGATCGCTTGGGCGCGCCCCTCGTTGTCCGCCTGCAGCGATTCGCCGGTCAGAGCGCCCTCGAGAGCACCCAGCACACTCTGGCCCGCGTTCTTGGGCTTGGAGCGGTCGATGACGGCCACGGTCTGGATTTCTGCGGGGATGCCGATCAGCGCGGGCTGCAGAACGGGCAACCGGATGGACGGACCGCAGCCAGTGCCGGCGGCGGTGGCGAGTAGCGAGACAGCAAGTACGCGAGAGAAGGTCATGGATGCTCCTGTGACACGGGGGGGGTAAGTCGCAGACGGATACCCCCCCTATGCATTCGAAGCGGATTCTATTCCAAGTGATTGTGCGGTGTTCGAAAACCGCTTCGAGCTATTCGCCGAGCAGTGGAAGGCCCTCGGCCTCACAGTCCGCGGAGGACACCTCGAAGATGCCCCGATCGAGGGACCAGCGCCCAGAGTCGCTGTCGAGCTGCCAGGCCACAATGCCCCAGCCGTCAGCCACCCAGTAGTCCCCGGACATGCCAGTGCCAGTGCCCGCATCGTCGACGGTGAGCAGCGGGCAGCCGTCCCACGAGGCCCAGCGAATGTCACAGGAGCCGATGGTGACGAACTCGGTCGTCAAGCTCGCTGCACCGGACTCACTCGAGATGGTGTCCGTGGGCGCCATGGTGCCGTCTGTGAGCTTGAGTGGCGGGTCAAAGCTCTGGGCTCCGGTGCCGTCATCGAATGCATAGACCAACGTGCCGGCGCTGCGGCTGGTCGACATCTTGATCGAGCGCAGCAGTGCGCCCTCGTCGCAGGTCTCGCCCTCGGTGATGCAGAGCACGTTGTAGTTGATGGTCCAGATCTGCGTGAAGCCATCGTCGGCCGTGTCCGGATTGGGCTGGACCGAGCCGACCATCATGTAGGGCAGACTGACGTCGTCACTGACCAGTTCCCAGCCGCGGCAGGTGCCGTCGAACGGGAAGAAGTCGTCCATCGGGTAGCCGTTGTACCCAGGAACGGTGCTGCCGTTGCACGCTGCGCCAAGGGTGATGGCCAGTGCCGAAATGAGGGTGAGGCGATGAGCCATGAGCGTCTCCCGGTGGTCAGGACACGCTAATTAGCATGGGATCAGCGCTTCCGCCTGAGAAGTAGCAGAGGCATGACAAGCAACAGCCAGCCTCCTGTCGATGTGCCGCTGCTGCACCCACACACGCCCAGGCCCAGCAATCCCGAGCCCTTGAGCTTCTCGGAGACGTCGGCCTCCCAGTCGTATTCGTACTGCTCGTCGGGCACGTCATCGATGACCATCGGCGACACGACCATGTAGACATCGTCGAACTGCTCGATGTCCTCAAGCCTTGCTGTGCCCTCTTCGTCTTCGAGCACAAAGCGAACTTGGTCGACGACTTGGTCATCCTCGACACCCACAAGGTAGGCGACCCACTCGCCATCGCGGTCGCCATCGAAGTTCACGACCAGGTCGGGAAACTCGTTGTTGGCCTCGTCGGGATCGAACCACCAGTAGTTCTGGCCGCGGCTCTGCGGCGAGGTGTCCGGATCGCTCTCGGCGTCGTCGGGCAGTCGATCGATCTCGTCCTCGATGGCCACAGCAGCGAAGTCATCTTGCTCGCGGAAGTCCATGACCACGTTGTTGACGATGAAGCCCTCGTAGGCCTCTTCGAAGTCGTAGCCCATCGACTCGAAGATCTCGTCTTGGGTGAGCACGTAGGGGTCGGACGGGCTGACGTCGAACTTCTCGGACTCTTCCCACATCTGCAAAACGAAGTCAGAACCGCCGTAATGCTCGTCGAGATAGAAGTTCCAGACGCTCATGCCGTACATGTGCCAGAAGATGGTCTGGTCGTCTTGATCGCTGGCGTGCATGCCCACCCAGGGATTGCTGCTGAAGCCACTCTCGATGGGGTCTGCCCAGTCGTTGCGGCTCGGGTAGACGCTCTCTTCGACGTAGGTGGCGGTCGCTTCCCAGAACCAGAACTGGTTGCCAAAGCCGTAGGCGTACTGGCTGGCGTGGTTGAACTCGTGCGCTGCGAGCGTATTGAACCACGTGCCAAAGAAGCTGCCACTGCCCACAACGATGTAGGGCATCAGCGTCTGACCGCAGCCTGAAATTGACGTGTAGCCGCCGGCCCAGCCGTTGTTGGGCTGTACATAGACCTGCAACAGGTACCGATCCATGCCGTCGGGTTCGCGCCAGCCGGCACCGAGCTCGGTGTCGTAGGAGGTCTCGAATGCACGGGCGAAGCCGTCGGCCTGAGACTGCGAGAAGCCGCCGTCGTACTCGATCTGGAAGTGCTCGCTGCGGAACACATTCTGGCCTTGGCGGCCCCAGCAGATGTCGCTGGCGGGTGGAGGAGCGGGGTGAGCATCGAAGGCCGCACCGAGGTTGCCGTGGCGCGGGGTGATGACCCGGTTGATGCGATTTTGTTCGGCCGGGGTGAACTCGTCCCAGTGCAAGCTCAGCTGCTGGACCACGACCGTTCCGCACAGCCAGCCGTAGCGTTCCTCGCGGTACTGATCGGGCAACTCATCGGGCTCGAACATCTGCAGATAGGACAGCCACAACGCCTCGTGCTCGGTGATGGCTCCGTGGCGCAGGTCCGCCGATATCGCACCATCGAACACGTGTTCGGGCGCGGCGGAAGCAGTGGCCAACAACAATGAGAGCAGCAGCATGGAGTGCCTGAATGCCGTGAGGATGGATGCCGGTCGTCCAGTATGGCTGGTCGCGCCCCTCTTTGCACCACCAGATGGTTAGAAGCCACCCGATGGATTTGAAGGACCAAATCGAGCAGGCGACAATCCTGCTTGAAGCTGTGATCGAGGACAGAGGGCTGCTGGCACCTCTCGACCCCGAGCTGCGCAAGAAGTTTCTCATGGCCGCGGGGCGAGTCAGCAAGCCCGACAAGGCCGCGCGCAGAAAGCTGGCCCGCACTCATCGACGCCGCGAGAAGGTGCAGAAACGGGACGAAGACCGCGCATTGCTGGACAGCACGGCGATCCGCCAGCTTCGCTCCAATCCCATCTTCGAGACCCCTCGCCGCAAAGGAGAGAGTCCAGTCCCCCGCGAGCCCATCGGGGCGGTGTCCGAAGAACGGCTCTGCTATGTCTGCAACGATCGCTACACCGAGATTCACTTCTTCTACGACCAGATGTGCGTGAAATGCGGCGACTTCAACTTCGCCAAGCGCAGCCAGACCGCGGACCTGACCGGCCGCACCGCACTGATCACGGGTAGCCGCGTCAAAATCGGCTTTCAAGCGGCCATCATGCTGCTTCGCGCAGGCGCCCACGTCATCTGCATCACCCGCTTTCCCGTCGATGCGGCCGCGAGGTACTCCCGGGAAGCGGACTTCGCCGAGTGGGGACACCGCCTCGAAATCCACGGCATCGACCTGCGCCACACCCCCAGCGTCGAGGCCCTGTGCACACAGCTGCTCGAGACTCACGACCGCCTCGACTTCTTGATCAACAACGCGTGCCAGACCGTGCGTCGGCCTCCTGCTTTCTATGAGCACATGATGGCCGCCGAGCTGACAGCAACCCCCACCGAACAGACCCGCGCCCTGGTCGCCTCGCAGCGCTCCGCCGACACCGTGTCGTCCGCTCAGTTGTCCCAGGTCCCGCTGCTGGACGAAGACCGACTCGACCCCACCGCACTGTTCCCCAAAGACCGCCTGGACGCCGACCTGCAGCAAGTCGACCTGCGCAAGGTGAACAGCTGGCGGCTGCAGATGCACGAAGTGCCCACGATCGAGCTGCTCGAGGTCCACCTGGTCAACGCCGTCGCGCCGTTCATCATGAACGCTCGACTCAAACCACTGATGATGGCCGTCCCCAGCGCCGACAAGCACATCGTCAACGTGAGTGCGATGGAGGGGCAGTTCTATCGCACCTTCAAGAGCGACCGGCATCCGCACACGAACATGGCCAAGGCGTCTCTGAACATGATGACGCGCACCTCAGCGGCTGACTATGTCGAGCACGGCATCCACATGAACAGCGTGGACACGGGCTGGGTCACCGATGAAGACCCCGCAGAACACGCCGCCGCCAAGAAGGCCATGCACGACTTCCACCCTCCCCTGGACATCGTCGATGGCGCCGCACGCATCATCGACCCCATCTTTGCCGGGCTGAACAGCGGCGAGCACACCTGGGGCCAGTTCCTCAAGGACTACGCGATCACCGACTGGTAGCTAGCGCGGGCGCCGCCCGGTCACCGCGTACTCAAAGCGCGCGGCCTTGGTGGCGCAGGCGGCCGACATGACCTGCCAGTGGGCGGACTTTCCAACATCGAGCACCTCGGTGCCACCGGCATAGGCGGTGTCGTAGCCGCACAGCTTGTCGTCGGCGTCCCAGATCAACGTCTCGACTTGGACAAAGCGGGCTGGCTCGCTGCCGTTGTTGACGACCTTTCCAGAGAACTCCCAGCGGTCTCCGTAGTCCGAGCGCTTGGGCTCGAAGGGCTCGACGACCAGGCCACCGACCAGACCGATGTCGTAGGTCATCTTGGACAGCTCGGGTTCGTAGCGGATGGTGATGCCGTCTGCGGGCGTATCGACGAGCAGGCGCAGCGGGATGGTCTGGCCAGGGGCTACCGCGTCGCGGCTGGCGAACCCGAAGTCGAGGCCGACTTCCTTGCCATCCCCATCGACGTAGACGGCGTTGATCTTGACCTTGGACAGCACGAAGGGGGAGTCATTGGTGAACATGCCCGTCACCCACAAGTGGTCCCCAGCGAGCAAGCTGTGGTGAGGGTCGAAGGTGCCAGACGGATCGGGCTCGGGCTCGGGCGGCGGCGGCACAGTGCCTGCAGTCGTGCCCACTTCCGGAATGTGAATGCCAGGCTCGGGCGGCGGCGGCTTTTCACCGTCGCCAATATGGATGGTCTCGTAGGGCGTCGGGTCGTCGGGTCGTTCTTTGGGCTCCATGACCAAAAACAGACCCGCTGCCGACACACTTGCGGCAACCACCACGGCGGCCACAGCCACGGCCCCTTGCGCACTCGGATTCGACTCTGCGGATGGCGCTGCGGCCTGTTCTGCGAGAATCTGCGGAGGCGCGTGCGCGGTGACCTTGTACCGGGTGGTGCAGTAGGTGCAGATGTGCACGCCATGTGCGTCTGGAGCCGAGGGGTCCGACGCATTGCAGGAGGGGCAGCGAATCGCGTGAGTGGCCATGGCTACCAGCGCACCTGTAGATCGAGCAGTGGGGCGAAACTCAAGAAGTAGCCGGTGGTCAGCCGCTCGTAGGCCGCCACCCCGCCGGCGCCGACCACGAGGTTGCGGCTCAGGCGGTAGACCCCCAGCACACGCGCATCGGTGTCGGGCCCGAGCCCCCCCAGATGCCCGCGGAGCTCGACGGTGACCCCCGCGCTGTCGATGTAGATGGGGTTCATTCCCGGAAAGTACTCGAACAGCAGCCGACCGGTGAGCCGTGGCCCTTCAGTGAGCGGAGCCACGAGCGTGTCAAAGAAGAACAGGTCGGGCGGATCGACGTCGAAGTCACCGACCTTGATGCCCAGTCGGGCCTCGAGGCCAAAAGACACGATGTTTGCTCCAAACCGCACGCCGCCAATCGCACCGACTCCCAGCACCGTGGGCACGCCAACGCTGCGGTTGCTGGGAATGAACAGGCCCTTGGTCAGCCCCAATCCGACCGGAACCGTGAGTCGGCCGGTGACAGCAACGGCGGCGGTGTCATCGCCGGCCAAGGTCTGTTTGACCAAGACGTTTGGGGCCACGAGGCTGAACAAGCCGGTCGTGCGCAGCTCGAGCCGGTCGGTGATGCCAAAACGCGCCGGAGCAAACAAGCCCGCAGAACCGTTGCCTTGCCCGACGGTCCACGGCGTTCCCTCGGCCGTCCACATCGCAGGAATGGGTCGCGGCGTCTCGCCGACCTGCGCAGAGCAGAGAGCGGCGGCCAGGAGGGCGACGATCACCGACCACCATCCAGGTCCAGCACACCCATCATCGGAGCGTGGTCGGACAGCTGCATTGGGTCGGCCACCAGTGCTGGCGAACCGTCTCCGGCGGACTGCAAGGTGGCTCCGTCGGTCCACGTCAGATTGGTGAACAGGAAGTCGAGCTTGACGACCCAGAACACGTCGCCCGACACCGAGTGGCTGAAGTAGGCGCTCTGGTCGGCCTCGGTGGCGGCCGCCTTGTACTCATCAAGGGGGACCACGGCGTCGTACTCGTCGTACAGGGGCTGCATCGCGTCGGTCTCTTCGACGGTGTAGACGACCTCGGTCACCCCGGTCGTGTTGGTCTCGGCGTAGTCCGGAAAGTTGTCGAGCCGAATCGTGCCGGGGGGCGGAACGTTGAAGTCGCCCCCGCAGACCACCGGATTGGTGTCCTGGGTGTTGGTCTCGGCGATGATGGCGTCGAGGTGCCTCTGCTTGGTGCCATCGAGGGCATAGGCCGTGGGGTGGTTGTTGATAACGGTCAGTTGGTCGCCACCGCCGAGCTCGACGCGGGTCACCTGGACCGCACGATGCAGCCAGAAGTAGTTCACGACCGCACTCGACTCGGTCGACTGCGGAAGGTTCAGCCGGTCGTTGCCGGTGAGCGGGTACTTGGAGAACACCGCCTGGCCCATGCGCATCGGCCCCAGTCCCTCTTCGGGAATGTATCGGGCCTCCCAGACGGGCACCCAGACCGCGTAGTTCATGTCCGTGTTTTCGACAATGCCCGTGACCATGTCGAAGTAGTCGCTGCGCTTGCTGCGCCGGTCCACCTCTTGGGCCAGCAGGACGTCGGGATCCTGTTCGTTGATGGCACCGTAGATGCCCGCCATGTTCGCTGCGACCTCGTCTTCGGTCATGTGTACGCGGTCGCCATGGCCGTCAAAAAAGAAGTCGACGCGCCCGCCAGCAAACTTCAGGTTCCAGGTCATGACGCGCAGGCTGCTCGGCTCGTCGGGCACCTCGGTGAGCGTGCTCGCCGTCGCTGTGTAGTCCTCGGAGGTGAGCGACTCGCGGTTGGTCCACGACGAGGCCACAGGCTCGCATCCGGCGGCGAGCAGCAAAGTCATGGGCAGAAGAATGGAGCGAATCACGGAACCTATGAAACCATTTGTGCCGCCCTGCGTGTACCCAACAGATGAGCCAGCCTGCCCGACGACAAGATGACGTGCTTCAACGTGCCACCGCGGGCGACCGCGATGCGAGCGCCGAGTTGCTGCGACGCCACGGCCCCATGGTGTGGGGACTGTGTCGCCGCCTGACTCCTGACCCCGAGGACGCCTACCAAGTCATCTGGGAAAAGGCGCTCAAGGCCCTTCCTCGGTTCGATCCGAATGGCTCGGCCAAGTTCAGCACGTGGCTGGCGACCGTCGCGCATCGACACCTCATCGACCGCCACCGCCGGCGCAAAGTGCGTGGCGAGATTGTGCCGGCAGACAATCTGCCCTCGGTCACAAGCGGCGCCGACGAGCGCCTTCAAGCCAAGCAACGCCAGTCTCGACTCGAGGCGGCGATCGGCCGCCTGCCCGAAGCGCAGCGACGCGTCGTGGTGCTGCATCACCTCCAAGAACTTCCCTTGCAGCAGATCGCTGTGAGTGAAGACGTCTCGATTGGGACTGTGAAGTCCCGCCTGCACCGCGGTCGCGCTCGACTCGCGCTGCTCATCACCGGAGTCGAGTCATGAACGACACCCTGCTGTTGTCTCAATTGCTGTCAGGAGAGCTCGACCAGGCCTCTGCAGACGCCCTGCGAGAGCGCATCGCCAACGAGCCCGAGCTTGCCGCGCTGTGGCAGGTCATGGCCACGCTGCCACAAGACCTCGCCGACCTCGATGAGTCCGCTCCGCCCGCACACTTGGACTCGGCGGTATTGAACCGCACCGCATCCACAGCGCCCGAGGCATCGGTCCCCACCCCAGCAAACCGCTGGGTCGCGGCATCTGGCTGGCTGATCGCCACGGCCGCCGCCATCGCACTGCTGATGCCCTCGCAGCCGCCCGAGCTGCTGCAGACCGAAGGCAGTCAGCTTGTTGACGGCAATGTCGTGGTGTTGGCCGGGGACGTGCAAGTGCGCGTGGACGGCCTTGCGAAAATTACTGTGGAACCCACCGACGAGTTTGTGCGTGCAAGGTCGGCGGAGGGTCCAATGGATCGAACACATCTGCTGAGCGCCATGGCCGGCGCCGCTGTCACCGTCACCGTCATGCAGGGAACTGCCGCCATCTATGGCAGCTCCGACGCCCATGCGCAGCTCGGCCCGGGCCAGGAATGGACCACCGATGGAGTGGTCGAGGCCGCGCCGAATGCCGAGCCCGAGCCCTACAAGCTGCAGTTCAAGCTGCCCATTCCCACGGGCGACATGGACACCGACGCGCTGCGCCAAGAACTCGACAACGTGCGCAACCAGCTCGCCGAGCTTGAGTTCGCCCACGGAATCGCCAAGGGCCAGCTGGCTGCGGTGGAAGGCGAGCCACAGGAATGGCCCGAGGACCTGCCCGAGGCCCTGACCGCCGATCGGTTCGAGGACAGCCTGCTGACTGCACTCGGCGACCGTCCCGACGCCGAGATCCACACGGTCGACTGCAGCGAGTTCCCCTGCTTCGCCATCATCGAGAGCAGCGACCCCGGCGAGAACTGGGTGCGGGACCTCGAAACCATCGGCAAGACAATGGAAGAGCTGTCGGGCCAAGAGGGCAACTTCGGCGTCATGAACATGGCCGGCGAATCGGACCACGATGGCGACAACGTGCGCATGCTCGGGGTCAGCTACTGGCCCGGAGACCGGGACCCAGAAGCGCAGAAGCGCCTGAACTACCGAGGCCAGGCGTTGCTGCAAGACGCCCTGTACGACGCCATGCCGGAGCGCGGCAAAGGCGAGGGCCACGGCACTGAAGACATCGAGAGGTAGGAAGAACCCCGCAGATCACTCCGCGAGGCTCGACCTCAAACTCACCGGCGCCCGGGTCCCGTCGCATCTTGGGACCCGGGTGGCCGGTTTTGTCCGGCCGGCCCCGCCTCGCCGCGATGGTGACCGCGCCCCCGCCCTTCGTGATGTCCCCGACCGCGCTTTTCTCCGTGCCGGTCGCACTCGCCGGACTTGTCGCCGTCGGCCCGGTGGCTCTGCTCGGCTCCGTCGCGTCTGTCCTTGGCTTTGTCCTTAGCCTTGGCCATAGCCTTGGCCTTGGCCTTGGCCTTGGCCTTCATCTTTTTCCGGCGCTCGGCACGCTCAGCGTCGGTCGGTCCCCGGTCCGCGTCGGACTGCTCGTCCAGCTCACCCCAGTCGTCGGTTTCAGCAGGCTGTTCGTAGCCAGACGGCGAGCTTGTGCCATGGACCAGCGGGACCGCCATGGCCGGCAACGCCCCCAGGGCAAGAATGGAAAGAAAGGTACGCATGTGTCCTCCAGCATGAGTTCGCCGGTGAAGACGACCACGCGGGTCACAACTTCGAGCCTTTACATTCCTTAAGAAAGACAAACGGCGGACCAACGCCAGACGGGGTACAAGCCGGGAGTACCCTGGAGACTCCATGCGCCCCATTCTCGCCGCCCTGTTGCTGACCCCACGATCGCACTCGCCGTGCCGACCGAAATTCATCACCAGGGTCGCCTGTTTGAAGCCGGAGTCCCGCTCGACGGCACCCACGACCTGAAGACCATCCTGTGGGATGCATCGGCAAGCGGCGTCAACCAGTGGGAAGAGACCAACTCCGTCGAGTTCGACAACGGCTACTTCGCCATCACACTCGGCCAGACCGTTCCCGTCACATCCGCCATCGTCGGCGACGGCGGCCTGTGGCTCGAGCTGACCGTCGATGCTGGCGCCGCCATCCCCGACCGCATCGAGATGACCAGCGTGCCCTACGCCCTCAACGCCAACCAAGCAGACAGCCTGGCTGCGGGCGCAACGGTCGACTTCACGTCTGTCACGGTCAACGGCTCGACGGTGATCGGCACCGACGGCAAGATTGCCTGGACAAGCATCACCGGCGGTCCGACCGACACCTTGGGTCTGCTGACCTGTGGCTCGGGTGACACCCTGCAGTTCGTCGGTTCTGCATGGGCCTGCTCCATTGGCTCAGATGGCGGCGGCGTCGTGCTGCCGAATGTGGCCGACCCGGTCAGTCCCCAAGACGCGGCGACCAAGGCCTAAGTGGACTCGGCCGTCGCCGGGGTCAGCGTGTCCGCCGCCTCGATGTTCTACTGGGGCTCGGCGTCCATCGCGAACCTGAGCTTCGCCGACAACGACGGCAACACCGACACCCTTGCCGCCCTGCCGGCCGCGGGCCTCATCACCTGCTCCACCGGCGGCACGGTCTGCATCCGAAACAACGGTGACGTCAACTACAGCATCAGCATCTTGCTTCCCGATGCCATCGACTCCACCCGCGACGCGGTGGACGGCCCAGGCGACCCGGACGACGGCAACCTGATGTGCTGGGCGACCGCTCCCGGCGACAACGAGCCCGGCTACCGCAGCACCCGGGTTGCTGGCTACGGCGTCGACATCAACGGTGGGCACGCCCACTGCCTCGAGACCACCGCCGAGACCTCAGCCGCCGGTGGCGCCAAGTGCATCACCATCGAGACCAGCGGCATGTATGCAGGCAGCCACGCCACCTACGGCGTCACCTGCATTCGCTGATTTAGCGGGTCGCCACCACATAGGCGCGGCGAGCGTGGGTCGGGAAATTGAACAGCGTGCCATCGAGCTCGCTGTACACCACGATCTGCGTGAAGCCCGCCTCGTGCAGTAGTGCTCGCAGCTCGGGCATGCTGTAGATGCGGATGCTGGTGTGCAGGCTGAACTCACGGCCGTCCCGCACGATGGTCCAGTCGACCTCCATGCGCCCGTTGCGGTCGTCGTAGCGGCGGTCCTCGAGCAGGCGAGCATCGCCGACCTTGACGTACGAGGTCGGCGTGTAACGACTGAACAGCGTCTCGCTGGTGTGCGTATCGATCAGAAAGCGCCCACCTGGCTTGAGAGCGCGGCACACGTTGGCTGCAAACTCGGCGTTGCCCTGGTCGTCAAAGAAGCCGAAGCTGCCCCACATGTTGATGGCGCCATCGAAGCTCTCGTCGCCCTCGATGTCGCGCATGTCGCCCAGACGAAGCTCGACGTCTAGGCCATCGCAGGCCTTGCGCGCATCGGCGAGCAAGCTCTCTGAGATGTCGACCCCCACCACGTCGATGCCGGCTCGGGCCAGGCGGCTGGCATGGCGGGCCGTCCCGCAGGGGGCGTCGAGCAGGCGCATGCCGGGCTCGAGGGCCAGCCAACGCTGAATGGCGGTGACTTGGGCGTCGGTGACCGCGTCGGACCACAAGGTGCGCTGGATGTAGAGCCACCCCGCATCTTCAAAGAAGCCGTCCCACCAATCGGACATGACTCAGGGCGAGACGGAGCTCGCCCCTCCTTGGTTTTTGGGTTCGAACACGTACTGCCAGAACAGCTCGTAGTCGTCGGTGCAGCGGTTGCTGCGCACCAGCAAGTCGGCACGACCCATCAGGGCCATCCAGCGACCCACAGGCAGCTCGTAGACGTCGCGGTCGGCGAGGGGCAGGTCGGCCACGCGGACCTGTTCGAGGAACCAATGCCGCAGCATCGCGCGCCAACGAGCCCGCAGGTCTTCGTCGGCATCGGAGCGGCCGCGAATGTCCGAGATGACGCCAGGAGCACAGCGACGCACATAGGAGTCGAAGACATTCTCGCGAGTGACTTGGTCACCCGGAGGCGTCGACAGGTCGCACATCATGTTGGCTTCATTGAGAATGCCGATGCCGGAGCGGGCCTTGAGGGCCTGTCCAAACGCAATCAGCGTCTCGAGCTTGCCGGGACCTGACAGCCCATGAGCCGCGCGTTCGGCCGCGTCAGCACCCGCCACATGGTGCAGGGTCAGGCTACAGACCACCGCGTCGGCATCGGGCAGCTCGACGTCCTGGACAAAGCCAGTGATGCCCCTGACACTGACGCCATCGGGCACGTTCAGCTGCACGCGGGAATGGGCCTCGGGCACCGGATCGACGACGATGATCTCGCCCTGGTCACCGGGTCTTAGGACCTGGTTCCACAACTTGCCATCACCTCCACCCACCTCGATGATGCGCCAGTCTGACCGGCCGTCGAGGTGCTTGCGCAGCACCTGGCCGTTGGCCACATAGAGACCGGTCGCAATGCTGGTGCTGGTCCAGGCATCGAACAGCGAACGCGGTCCAAAGGTGGTGTTCCACTCCTCGGAGAGCTGTGCGGGTCCAAGGCCGTCGAGCAATGGCTGCAAACCCGCCAGCTGTTCTGCGCGAGGACGCCTCAATAGCGCTTCAACGTCGTCTTCGAGCATGGGCTTAGTTCGCCGCCGCGAACTCTTTGTCGAGAACCCTCTTCACCTTGCGCAGGTTGGCGGTATCGCCGTCCCGCTCGTAGTGGGCGGCAAGCCGTTCGAGCAGGTTCTTGAGGTTTTCGCTGTCGCCGTTGTCACGGAAGAAGCTGTAGCCGTCGTCGTACTGGCGTGCGTCGCCATAGAACCTGGCCAGATCGTGCATCGCGTCGGCTTTTAGCTCTTCGGTGAACCCGTTGCTGGGCTTGGTATCGAACACGCTCTTCATGGTGTCGATGGCGGCGTCGTAGTCCTTGGCGTTGTAGTAGCACCAAGACAGCTTGTAGGTGCTGTGTGCGAATGTCTCGTTCTCGGGGAAGGTCCGGGCTTTTCGGTACGAGGTGATCGCCTTGTACAGGTTGCGCTGCCCGAAGTAGTACTCGCCAAGCTCGTGGTAGCTGTAGGGCACCCAGACCGAGTCTGGGTGGTGTTTGACGACGCCTTCGAGCAGGTCGCTGCCCTCGGCGCCCCGGTCTGTCTGATTGAGAGCGAGCCCCAACCGGTACTGCGTCTGGGCGCGGCCGTCGTAGTAGCGGTAGCCCTTGAGCACGTCGCGGTAGATGGGCACGCTGCGCTCGACCCAGACACGGCCATCATCGCCGCCGATCTCCATGCCGTGTTCAACGTACAGATTGCCCAGCTTGAGCATGGCCTCGGCACGCATATTTCCGCTGGTCGAATCCTTGCCGAGCAGCTCTTGAAGCAGCTCAGCCTTCTCGAGTCGGCGTTCCGCCGGGGTCATCGACCAAGCGGTCGTGGACAGCAGCAGGGCAAACAAAACGAGGGCGGACTTCACGACAGGCTCCCGGGTGGCCGACCACCATAACTCAGACGTGCAGCAGCGCGCCCAGCCGCTGTGCTGCTTGTGTCATACCCTTCATGCGACGTGCAATGACGTCGGGGCAAATGTCCTTTTGCACGTCTCCGCTCACGGTTTTCCAAATCGCCAACTCCCGTTCCAGGTGTTCCCGGTGCCAACCCGTCAGCACGGTCATCGGATCCGAAGTGGCCGCGTAGTAGTCCCGACGGTCCCCAGGTTTGTAGACGCGGACGACAGCTCCACTCGCCTCCATCTTGCGAATCGCCACGCTGACGGTGCTCTTTGCGGCCCCCACTGCCTCACACAGACCGCCGAGGCTGACCGGGTCGGCTTCCAAAAAGACCGCCGCATAGAGGCGACCCAGCAGTGGATTGAGTCCGGACAGTGCGCACATGCGCGCAAAGCTGTCTGAAAGCTCGCCACGGGTCTGGTCGTTCATGGAATCTCCTAGTACACAGCGAGGCTGTAGGGGTTCAAGGTCGTGGCAACAGGCGCATCCAGCACCGGTTCGCACAGGTCGAGATCAATCGGCAACAGCCCGGAGGACTCACCGGTTGGCGGCCATCCATCGGCGACCGCCACCCAGCCCAGCCCGCGATCGCTGATGACGACGTCGGGGAGGTATTGGCGAGTGTGTATGGCCGAGCGGAACAAGGGTTCGCTGCCCGACCAGTCCACGCAGTACGCGACATAGTTGTTGTCGAGATCTGCGGCGAGCAGCATGCCTACACCATCTGCGCCCTCTGCGTAGTCGGCAAAGACCACGTCGGTTGGCAGGCTATCAGGGCTGATGGCGCGCAGCTCATCGGCATCGGGGTCGAGCACAAAGGCGCCGCCATCCAAGGCGGTGAAGTGCCCGGTCAGCACGATCAAGGCCTGTTCTGCTGGGTGTCCGAACAGGCGCGGATTGGGCCCGGTCTCCCAGGAGCGCAGCACCGCGCGGCTGCTGGGGTCAATCTCGACGACAGCCCCACCTGTGGACTGCCATCCATCGGTTCGGTCCAGCCGCTGCAGCGCCACATAGAGCTTTCCCCCAGCCAGCACGACCTGATCGGCCTCGACAAGTCCGTCCTCATCTGCCCAGTCCAGCAGCTCAATGTCCGCGACCTGAGCGCCGTCGGCCGAGGTGTGCACCGCCAGCTCATTGCGCTCGAACTGCGAAATGAACAGCTCGCCGTCGAGCGCCAGGATGTCGTGGGGGTTGGCGCCGGGCAGCGCGAACTCCACGGCAGGAGCGCTCCATTGGCCCGGCTCATAGATACGTACGGCGTCGCCGGTGCCCCGGTTGAGCTGGTAGACCGAGCAATCTTGCGCCCGCACGATCGGGTCGCCCGATGTGGGTGCCAAGTGGTCGCGTACCTCGTGGGTGTCCAGGTTCACCGTCAAGAGCGAGCCCACCGCAAAGTCCGTGGTGGCCGCAACCAAGCGGCTGTGTGCAATGCAGTCGGTGGGCTCGTCGTTCACGGAGCCAGGGCCGGACCCGGTGCAGGCCAGCAGCAGAGCCAGGATCATTCCTCACCTCGCGGCTGCCACGACAGGGTCAGCAGCACCGTTCGACCGGGGAGCGGGTACCCCCAGAAGTCCGTGATGGGCACCGGGACGGTCTGGTCGCTGGCATCAAGCGGGTTGCGCAACACCTGCTCAGACAGCCGGTCGCCGGCGTTGCGCACATCAAGCTCGGCGGACCACGGTCCCGCTGCGATGGTCAGGAATACCTCATGAAACGCCCTGGGGGCCTGACGGAACCAGTTGGTGGCGTCGTGGTAGGTGCCGGCGGTGTAGCTGAAGCCATGGCCCAAGCGCACGGCCGCATGAGGCGCGACCCCCACCCGAGTGTGCAGCTCGATGGCGGGAGTCCGAGGAAGCTGCTTGCCGGCATAGGCCGGGTCGGCGGATCCATTGGAAGAGTGTGTGGCGGTCATGTTGACGGCAAGGTCGATGCGCTCGAGCACCTGCAATGCGCCTGCCGCTTCGACGCCGCGCACGATCGCACTGCCCACGTTGGCCGGAGTGGCGATGCCCTGGGCGTTCTGGCCATAGACGATGGCGTCCTGGGCGATGTTGGCAAAGGCGGCCAGCTCGGCCGTGCCAGTGAAGACGCCATCCCGCGCCGCGTAGCGAGCTCCCACATCGGCCTGCCATCCGCGTTCGGGCAGCAGATCCGGATTGCCACGGAAGGCGCCGCGGTCCCCGAATAGTTCAGTCGTGTCCGGGGCGCGGAAATACCGTCCGGCGTTTGCCTTGAAGGCGAGATCTCCGACGGGCCTGAACAGCACGCCGATGCGTGGAGACGCCGCCGCGAGGACCTCGCGGGACTCGACTGTGCCCGACTTGATGGACACAGACTGCATGGCTGTGCCGGAAAGCACCGGGGACACCGCCAGCCGGCCATCGAGCCCCCACGCCGTCGCCGACAACGCCAGCTTGCCGACCCGCCGCTGCCGGCTGTCGTCGATTGCAGCCAAGAGGCGATCGTCGCCCTGGAACAGCTCGACCCGCCCTTCGCCCACCACGCCGAGCTTGAGTTGCTCACCCACCGCCCATGCGCCGTGACTGTGTGCACCCCAGGTACCGGTCACGTCGTTGCGCACCTGGGCCCCCACCCCCACCTCGCCCAGCTCGTCGGTGAGCTGCTCGTGGCGCCACAGATTCCACAGGCGCACCGTGCCGCTGCCCGCCCCCGCCGTGCCATCCCACTGCAGCACACCCAAGTTGCGGGCGATGGCGTAGCGCGACGACAACGCCGGCCGGCCGGTCGGGCCCGGAACCCCCACTTCTCGATCCAGACGGGTGTTGAGCACCGTCAAGCGACTGCGCGCACCACCCATGCGAATGCGCCCCTGCAGGTTGAGCTGAGCCTTGTCGTTGTTGACGCGGTTGGCAATGACGTCATCGGACTGGGTATAGACCGTGCCTCGGTCGTCAAAGGAACGGAAGTCACCGGCTGTCGCCATGCCTTCGGCACCGATCCAGCCGTCCCAGGGCAGCGTCCCCTGACCCTTCCAGCCCAGATCGGCCCCGAACAACCCCGTGCGGGAAGTACCCGCGGAAATGGACAGACGCCGTCGCTCGTCCGAGTCGCCGGTCACCAAGTTGACCGCCCCGCCCATCGCGGTGGTGCCGAGCTCGGCAGGAGCGCCTCCGCGGTAGACCTCGATGCGCTCAAACGCACGCAGAGGCATCTCGGACAGGTTCACCGCACCAGCCCCATCTGGGTTGAGCGGCACTCCGTCGAGCAGCACCTCGACCTGGCGCACAGTCGAGCCGCGGATCGACACCCCTGACCAGTCACCGAGCCCGCCCAGCCGCTGCACGCTCGTGCCCGCGGACGTCTCGATGGCCGCCGCAACGTCCGCACCAGTTGGCAGGTCCGCGACGTCGATCACCGTCACTGAATTCGCCACCGAGCCCGGGTCGAGCACAGCCCGCTCCGGCGCTTGGACAACGATGTCATCGAACACAGCGGCGTCGGCATCGACCACGTCAGGCCCGGCGCCAGAGGAAACGTCCTCGGCGCGTGACAGCGACAGTAGTGCAAGCAACACGACCACTCTTCTCCCCGAAGAGGTGTGTGAACGCTCGCTTAGGCCGGTCTCCTGGCTCCTGGATCAAACTGTCCTACGCGCCTTCCCAGGTGTGCACCCAGTGGCTCTTTGCGTGGAAGTCCCCAGTCACAGTGGCGGGGGCCGCGCCGGATTCAAACCGGCTTCCCGTTTCACCGCTCCCTTGAAAGAAGCGGCACCTTTGCGAGGTAATAAGTAAAAGACCTGCCCATGTACTAGCCCATCGGCGCGGCGAGGTCGAGCCCGGCCATGTGCGGTACACTGCAGACCCCTCCCCATCCTCCTCCCCTCCCCTCCCCACCTGCCCAAATGAAGCGCTTTGTTCTGCTCGCCACCATCGTGGCGCTGATGCCCGCTTGTGACGCCTACGACGGCATACGGACCTGGGTCGAGTTCGACCGAGTCACCGAGCAGTTCCACGTGCATGCGCGCATCGAGAACGTGTCCAAGTCCTTCTTCAACTGCGCCGATGCGCCCGATTGCCACGAGGTCATCCGCGACTTCATCACCGGCACCGCGAGCGCACCCATTCCAAAGCGCATCTTGGGCCTGGCAGACAGCGGCGCAATGGACCTCAAGGTCGGCCTCGAGAAGGACGGAGACGAGCTCGACGTGCTGATTTGGTACGCCACCTACCCCGGAACCGTGGCCGCGGAAGCCACTGGCGTCTCGCTAGAGCGCGAGGGAAAGAGCTTCGGCAAGCTGCGCACTCACTTGGTCGTGGACTACGACTCCAAGCGCCACCTCGAAGGAGCGCCCTATGAGCGGCGAGTGGTCTACGAGTCCACCGGCCAGGGCGCCGAGGTTCAAGCCCAACAGCAGTGGCTGCTTCACCACAAGGTCAGCAGCGTCGTGGTCTATGAAGCGGTCGACAAGGCCGTCGGCACCACGCCAATCCTGAGCGAAGTGGCGGGACTCGAAGACGCCCTGACCAAGGGCGGACTGCTGTGAAGCGCGCGCTGATTGCATCGCTGCTGCTGCTGTCGACGGCTTGCGAGCTGCCCTGGAGCTCGGCCCGCCTCAAGATGTCGAGCGAGCGCTGGACCGACTACATCCATGTTGATGTGGACGTGAAGAACATCTCGGGCACGTTGTTTGGCTGCAATACCCATGCGGGCTGTGTGCAGAACATCCGCGACTCGATTGCCGTCCCAACCGGACCTGTCGCCCAGACAGAGCGGGTCCTGATCGGCGCCGAGATCGTCGAGGGCGGTGGTGAGAAGGTCGAGGTGAGCCTCACAGAACGCGGCGACGAGGTCGACCTGCACGTCAGCTTCAGTGCCCCAAGTGCATCGAGCATTTTTCAGGGAGCGTGGCTGCCCAGCGTCGACACGGGTTCAGTGCCGACCATGTCGACGAGCACTTGGCAGATCGAAGAACCCCTCGACCTGCCCAGCAGTGGAGGCATCGAAGACGGCGTGCTGGTCACGTACATCGACCTGTCCAAGGCACCCAAGAACATCGTGCTGCGCAGCGACGGCAACCCCGATGCACTTCCGCTGTACCTGTCCCTCCCTGGACTCAAGCCGGTGTTGCAGACCACGGGATTGATCGGGCTGTAGCGACCCGGCAGATCAACGCCCCTGGCTGTAGAGCCCCTCGATCACGTCTGCGTAGCGCTCGCCCACGACCCGGCGCTTGAGCTTCATGGTCGGCGTCAGCTCGCCTCCCTCCACCGCGAAGGCCGCGGGAAGCGCCGCCCACTTCTTGACCTGTTCGAACCGCGCCAGCTCGACGTTGGCTTCGGCGACCGCGGCTTCGAACTGCTGCAGAAGCTCCGGTCGCTTCACGCGGTCAGACATGGGTTCGTCCGGCCACCCATGCTGGGCCGCAAGCTCCTCGACGGCCTCTGCATCGGGTGCCAACAGTGCTGTGATGTACGCCCGGCCATCGCCAATGGCGACGGCGACCCCGACATAGGGATTGCGGGTGATGCGGTTCTCGATCGAGACCGGGGCGATGTTCTTGCCCCCGGCGGTGATGATGATCTCCTTCTTGCGGTCGGTGATCTTGAGAAAGCCGTCGGCGTCGAACTCACCGATGTCGCCGGTGTGGAACCAGCCGTCGACAATCGCCTCGGAGGTGGCCTCTTCGTTCTTGAAGTAGCCGCGGAACAGCCCGGCTCCGCGCACCAGCAGCTCGCCGTCCGAAGCAATCTTGACCTCGACCCCAGGAATGGGCTTTCCGACCGTGCCGAAGCGGAAGTCGGTCTCGCGGTTGACCGTCACCGGTGCGGCCGTCTCGGTGAGTCCCCAGCCCTCGAGGATGGTGATCTCGAGGGCGCCAAACCAACGGGCGACTTCAGGATCGAGTGCGGCGCCGCCACAGCCGAGCACCCGCAGCTCGCCACCAAGCCGGTCCGCCACCTTGCTCAGCACGATGCGCTTGGCGAAGCGGTACTGAAAGCGCGTCCAGAACGGAATCGGCTGCTTGCGCTCGATGGCAGTCATGCGCGCCATGCCGACAGAAAACGCCCAGCTGAACAGAGCCTCGACCACCGGTCCCTTCTGGGCGGCTGCGGCAATGGCCTTGGCTCGAATCTTCTCGAGCATGCGGGGCACGCTCGCGAGCACGTGGGGCCTCGCGTACAGCAGCGTCTCGCCGAGCTCTGGAATGGACGGACAATAGAAGCCCTCGGCGCCCTTGTGCAGGCCGAGGTAGCCCGCGTAGCGCTGCAGCGAGTGGGCCATCGGCAGGAACACGACCCCCCGGTCGCCCTCGCGCGTGCCCGCCACGTCCTGGGTTCCATAGACGACGAAGATGAAGTTGGCGTGGGTCAACACAGCGCCCTTGGGCAGGCCGGTGGTGCCCGAGGTGTAGATGTAGGTCGCCACATCGTCCGGCTGGACGGCAGCAGCCTGCTCACGGAACCAGCTCACATGCTGCTCTGAGGACTCGGGAGCCAGATCCGACAGCATCTGCAGGCCCTCGACGGGCTCGATGCTGACGATGTGCTTCAGGCTTGGCACCTGTTCGGCAATGCTCTGCACCTTGGCGGCTTGCTCGGCGTTCTCGACCACACACACAGCGACTTCGGCGTGATTCAGCTGAAACAGCACCTGTTCGGGCAGCAGCGTCGGGTAGACCCCAACCGTGATGCCGCGCAGGGCCAATGTGGCCAGGTCGATTCCGGCCCATTCATGTCGTGTTTCCGAGAGAATGGCGACCGGCGTGCCATGCCCCACCCCGAGCGACGCCAAGGCCTTGGTGGTGCGCGCTGTCTGGTCCAAGGTGTCCACCCAAGACATGGAGCGCCAGACCTCATGCTCCTTCCAGTGAAACGCTGTCCGCCCGGCGTTGCGGTCACAGCTCTCGACAAACAGCATGGCAACGGTGTCAGCCAACGCACCCTCTCTTTCACAGCGCACAAGGTTAGCGCGTTGTTAAGCTGCGGGCGGTTTCACTGGAGGAGTCGGTGTCGAAGAGGCCATTGAGCTTCTGGGGCTGGGGATACGCAGACCGTTTTCCCGACCAGCAATCGCGCGGCGCTCTCGCTGAACAAGTGGCGGCGCTCCTGGGCTTTCAGCCTCTGGAGTTGGCCGAGCCGCCGGCGGTCGCGGACATCCACGTGCCCGACACCCGCTTGGACATTCCTCCGGAATTCAAAGCCTTCGCGACCGACAACGCCATCAACCGCGCCGCGCACACCTATGGAAAGTCCTACCGAGACATCATTCGCGGCCTGTCCGGCAACTTCGACAAAGCGCCCGACCTCATCGTGTTCCCGCGAGACGAGAACGACGTCATTGCGGTGCTCGATTGGTGCTCTCGCGAGGAAATCGCGGTCGTGCCATTCGGCGGCGGAACCAGTGTAGTCGGCGGCATCGAGTGCAGCGGACGCACCCAAGACGGCGTGGTCTGCATGGACATGCGCGGCATGAACAAAGTGCTGGCCATCGACGAGGTGTCGCAGCTTGCACACATTCAAGCCGGAGCCACGGGCCCACAGATCGAAGACGAGCTGCAGAAGTCTGGCCTGACCCTGCGCCACTACCCCCAGTCCTTCGAGTTCTCGACCCTGGGCGGTTGGATAGCAACCCGTGCTGGTGGCCACTTCGCCACAAGGTACACCCACATCGACGACCTGGTGAACTCAGTCTCCATGGTCACCCCACAGGGCGAGTACAAGACTGCTCGGGTGCCGGCCAGCGGCGCCGGTCCAGACCCCAAGGCCTTGGTGCTCGGCTCTGAGGGCACACTTGGCGTCATCACCGACGCCTGGATGCGCGTCCGCAAGAAGCCGACATTCAGGGCCACCGCGACGGTGGGCTTCGAGAACTTCGACGACGGGGTGGCTGCATGCCGCGACGTCGCTCAAGCGCGGCTCTACCCGTCGAACTGCAGGCTGCTGGACAAGCGCGAGGCGATGCTCAACCAGCTGCCCTCGGACGGCAAACACGTGCTGTTGCTGGGCTTCGAGTCGGCCTACCGCGCTCAGAACGGCTTGATGAACGACGCGATGCTCATCGCCGAGCGCCACGGTGGCGTGGCCATCGAGGGCCCGTTCTTTCGCAGCGAGGGTGAGCGAGCCCCAGGCTCGACCATGGCCAACAGCTGGAAGCGCTCGTTCTTCGACGCCCCCTATCTGCACACCTCGCTCGTCTCGATGGGGGTCATCGTCGACACCTTCGAGACCGCGTGCACCTGGGACCGCTTCCAAGAAACGCACCAGGACATCATTCGGTCCGTGCGCGCCGCGATGCAACGCGCCACGGGACGCAAGGGCATCGTCACCTGCCGCTTCACCCATGTGTACCCAGATGGGCCCGCGCCCTACTACACCTTCCTCGCCCAAGCGACTCCAGGCCAAGAGACAGACCAGTGGGCCGAGATTCGATGGGCCGCTGCGGACGCGCTCTCCAGAAATGGCGCGACCATCACTCACCACCACGGCGTCGGCAGACTGCACCGCCCCTGGTATGAGAAGGAAGTGCCACTGACCTTCCGCAACGCGCTGATTGCCACCAAGCAGAGCCTCGACCCCGTCGGAATCCTGAATCCGGGCGCGCTCGTGGATCCGGTGAGCTAGCCATGGCACGTACCGGCAGCAAAGGCGACGCAAAGCACCTCAGGGACCTGATGGGTGACGTGGCCAACCGTGCCGCCAAGCTGCAGGGTGGCACCCTCAAGCGCTGGGCCACCGAGACCCATGTGCGTGCCGAAGACGATGCTGTGCACGTCGACCTGCACGACCTCGACAAGCTGCTGATGGACGACGTCATCGACACGGTGCTCGACCAGGCCGGCGAGATGTTCGCCAAGAAGATTCGCTTCGTGACGGGGGTCAAGGAATCCACTCTCGATGGCACCTCGATCACCCCGCATCTGCTGAAGTCACTCAAGCGCTGGACCATGGGCGACGGCGTGGACTGGAGAGTCAGCAACCGCGAAGGCAGGCCCTATGTCGACTTGCGCCGGCGCCAACAAGAGAACAGCGCCGACCCCGCGACCTACGAGACCGGACGCGTCAACATCAACCGTCGGCGCTCACTCAAACGAGCCATCGACGACCTGAGCGAGGACTCCGGAGTCGCCGCCGAGGACGGTTCGGACTCCTTCGCCAACATGGTCGGAATCGTGATGGGCGTGGTCATTGCGATGCCCATGTTGGGCATTTTTTACGGCCTGATGAACGCCGCTCTGGACTCGATGGGCACCGAAGCCGGCATTGCCGTCGCCGTGGGCCTCGTGATCGCGTTCGGGCTCAGCCAGTTCGTGGTGCTGCTGCTGGTTCAGTCCCAGGTGCGCCCCAATCGCATCAACCAGTGCAAGAAGTGTGGGACCACCAACCGCATCCTGCCGTTCATGCGACGGCTCGATCTGCAGTGCGCAAGCTGCTCTACACCTTTGTACGGCGCATGGCCAATCAAGGACCTGCAGCTGCTGTCCTGCTCTTCGTGCAAGACCGACAACACCGTCGAGTCCGACCAGATGGTCGAGGGCATTCCCAACTGCTCGAACTGCAACCGCCCCCTCGCCATGAACGCGAAATACCGTTCGGGCTGAACCGAGACTCTCATGCGCACCATCACCCTGTTCACGCTGTCACTCTCGATGCTCACAGCCTGCCCCGGCGAGGCGAGCTTCGACGAGGTTCGGGACGACATCTTGCTTCCGAGCTGTGGTCTGTCCGGCAGCTGCCACGAAGGCGGCGCCGGCGAGCTCGACTTTGGCGACCCCGCAATCGTCTATGACCAGCTCGTTGATGTCGAGTCCGAGGACAAGCCCGGCGCGATCCGTGTCATCCCCGGCGACCCCGACAATAGCTACCTGATCCACAAGGTCGAAGAGCACCCGGACATCGTAGGCGACGCCATGCCCCCAGGATTTTCGCTATCGAATAGCGCCCCCGAGAAGGTGCAGATCTTGCGCGACTGGATTGAGGCCGGTGCCCTGCCCTGAACACGGCTGAATGCGGTATGGTCCCCTCCCGAGGAGAACCCCCATGAAATCCGCCTGGATCCCCGTCATCGCCCTGCTCGCCGCCTGCAACGGACCGGACACCGATTCCGACTCTGACATGACAGGAATGGACGACACCGTCACCCTGTCCGGCACCATCGTCGACGCGGCGACACAAGACCCCATCGAAGGCGTCGAGGTCTGCTTCGACGAGCCCGCAGACATCGCCTGCATCACCACTGACGCAACCGGCGCCGCCTCGACTGAGCTGCCGATGAACGTCAACATCAAGGTGCGCATGACCAAGGCCGGCTACCCGACGGTGCTGACCCACGGCAACATCGAAGAGGCCGACATCATCGGCGCGCGAACCGCCCTCCTGTCCGACACCGCCGCCGATGCCGCGCTGACCATCCTGGGCGAGACCCGGGACACCTCAAAGGGCTACGTGCTGTTCGCTGCGACCACCGACTTGACGCTGCAGACCAAGGTCGAAGGCGCCACCGTCACAAGCACCGCCACAACCGGCACCCAGTTCTATGCATCGGCCATGGGCATCCCCGACACCTCGCTGACGTCAACGAGCGCGGCCGGAGCAGGTGCCATCGTCAACGTGGACCCAGGCACCTACGAAATCACCTTCGCCCACACCGACAAGGCCTGCGTCGACGGCTACGGTTGGCCGGTCTCTGGCTCTGACGGCACCATGGAGCTGTTCGTCGAGGCCGGGGTCATGACGTTTGTCTCTGGGTACTGCAACTGATGCAGCAGCGGGCGCAAGCTCGCGGAGCCCGGCCATTTACACGCCGGGATCGACAGAAGTACGACGCCTATTGGCTGATGTCCCATTGCTTGGGCAGTTCGGTCACCGGGCGACTCGTGGGTCCTGCCCGACGGCGCGTGCGTGAGCGCATGGCGCGCTCCATCGAACACCTGCCCACCGCTCTCGAGCCAGTCCTGCGGCTACAGAACGTGGGTCCCGAAGAATTCGTACAGCGCTGGCTCGGCGTCAATCAGCCGGTGGTGCTCGAGGGCGCGGCGAAGGACTGGCCCGCCGTGCAGCGCTGGAACCCGGCCTTCTTTGGCGAACGCTATGGCACCGAGACCATTCGCCTGCTGAGCATGGGACCCGGTGATGTCGACAACGCCAACTACACCGCACGCGAGACCAGCCTCGCCGATGCCATCGATGTGCTGGAGACATCCGGAAACAAGGCCTACTGCCGCTTCTTGCCCACGTTGATGGAGCATCCCGAGCTGAGACGGGACCTGGACATGGCCTGGTTCCTCGACCGCCGCGGGCCCATGTCGACCGCGGGCAACTTCCATCTATTCATCGGCGGCGCCGGCACCGAGACCGGCCTGCACTCGGCGGTCAGCGCCAACTTGTTCCTGCAGGTCCATGGCACCAAGCGCTGGACGCTCTATTCCCCCCAATGGACCCCGGTCTTCGAGCCCCCAATGGACCGGGCCATGTACTTCGTCTCGGCGTTTGACCCCGAACGGCCCGACTACGAGCGCTTCCCCGACGCCCGCCACCTGCAGGGCTACGAGGTCGTGCTCGAACCCGGGGACATCCTGTGGAATCCACCGTTTTGGTGGCACAAGGTCAGCAACCCGACCACGTCGATCGGGCTGGGCTACCGCTGGTTTCCTCCGCAGCTGTGCTTCGAAGCGTCGCCGATCCAGTGGCTGCTGACGTACCTGTCGGTGAATCCGCCCCTGTGGGCAGGCATCGGGCACAAGCTCGACTTCACGCGCATCTTTGCGGACCGGAGATTCTGATGCGGCTTCGCAGACGAAATCGCCTCGCATTCGCCGCCAACCGCGCAGCAGAGCACTTCCTGTACATCAAGAGGGATGACACGGCCCTCCAGCGGCGCATCTTGGCAGACAGCCAGCGCAGCGGCCCCGGTCGACTCTTGGCCATCGACGAGCGGACGCAGCTGTCCCCCGAGGCGTTTGCCGCCGAGTACGTGCAGACCGGAACACCCGTCATCATGCGTGGCTTGGCCAAGGACTGGCCTGCCGTGCGCACGTGGTCGCCGAGCCTGCTGCGGGAGCGATACGGCGCGCAGCAGCTGCAGGTCATGGACAACGACATCTCTGGCGGCATCTTCAATGTTGAAGAGCTGACCGTGGCTGAGTTCATCGACGGAATCGAGGGCGGTGACACCCGAAAGTACCTGCGCTTTGGCAACCTGCTGCACCGATTCCCAGAGCTGGCCGGCGACTTCGACCGGGGAGTGCTCGACCGGTACATCACCAAGCGAAAGCTGGGCTCGAACATGGGCGTGTTCATTGGAGCGAAGGGAACAACCACACGCCTGCACGCGGCCCCCCCAGACAACCTGTTCGCCCAGGTGTACGGCTCAAAACGCTGGCGAGTCTACGGCGCTGCCGCGGACCCGATTCTGCGGCCGCTCATGGCCCGGTCGACCTACTACTACACCGAGTACGACCCCGATCACCCGGACCACGGGCGCTTCCCAGCGGCCAAACACCTGGATTGGTATGAGTTCGAGTTGCACCCCGGAGACGTGCTGTACAACCCCCCCTCATTCTGGCACCAGGTGACCAACCTCGGTCCCACCATTGGCGTGGGCTTTCGCTGGCTGTCCCCGATGGCTGCACGACTCAACCCCTCGCAGCTGCTGCTCTTCTTCTTGGCCACCAACCCTCCTTTGTGGTTCGTGACGCGAAACAAGAAGAACTACACCCGCGTGCTGCAAGAGGCCGAGAAGGTCAACCGCACCCTCGCCGCCCTCCGCGGGGCCCGCTGAGAGAACCGGCAAAATGAGTTCGGCACGGGTCTTGCTCTGTGGATCCAGCAGGAGGACACATTCATGTCCGATGGCAACACCATCCGTAAGCCCAGCATCTACCTCAGCTTCGACGAGGACTTCCGCGTTCTGCCCGATGAAGCGCCCACCGAGGACTACACGCCGCTTTTGGACCTGCTCGAGCCCCCCACCGAGGAGGCCGCGCCTGTGCAGCCGATGTTTGAACTGTTCGATGAACCCATCACCGAGATCGACATCGACAACGGAACAACCTGCGACAAGAGTGACACGTCCTGCGACAAGATCGTCAGCTACGGCTGAACCCCAAGGGGCGGATCCGTTAGCACACCGCCCATGCAGGTCATCGTCACAGCAGTTGGTCCGGACAACACCGGACTTGTCGCCCCATTGGTCCAGACCATCAGCGCTGTCGGCACGAACATCGCTGAAATCCAGATGTATGACCACGACAATGAGCGCCTCTTCGCCATGCTGATGCGGGCCTCCTGGCCCGATCACGAGGGCGGCCTCGTCGACTTGCGCCAAGCCCTTGTCGCGATTGGGCGCACCAAGGGGTTGTCGGTCCGTGTGTGGTCGCCCAGGCCACGCCCTCGCCTGGCCATCTGCGTCACCCGGCAGAAGCAATGCCCCCAGACGCTGTTGTCGGCGATTGCCGATGGCTCGCTCAGGGCCGATGCGGCGGTGCTCATCGGCAACCGACCCCATCTCAAAGCCCTCGCCGACGAACACGGTATTCCCTGGCACAACATCGCAAATGACGATGGAGTCCCGGACAACGACGTCTTCGTCAACCTGCTCGATGAGTACGACGTCGACTACGTGGTGCTGGCCCGGTACATGCGCATCCTTCCCGCGTCTATCTGCTGGAAGTACGCCGGTGGCCGCATCATCAACCTGCACCATGGCTTGCTTCCGGGCTTCCCTGGAGCACGGCCTTACCACGACGCCCATGCCCGACGCATGCTGACCTATGGCGCTACCGCGCACTTCATCATCCCCGAGCTCGATGCCGGAGACCAGACGATTCACCAAGACACCTTCACGGTGAATCCAGGCACCACGCTCAAGCAGATCATCAAGCGCGGCCGCGAAGACAACGAGCACCGCGTGTTGCTCGAGGGTGTGCGACGGGTGGTCGACGGCGAGGTCGCGCTGCGCTTCCACAAGGTTGTCGCCACCCGCTAGAGCAATCGAGCCCTGCGTCGTCCAATCAACGGCATCAGCAGCAGCCACCACCACGTGCCGCCGCCGGACGTCTGACAGCCACACCCATAGGACGGGTGTTCGGGCAGGTCTCCCGGTCCATCCGAGCCATTGTCGAGCCGATCTCCTGGCAGTTCTGCCTCGTCAGCAACGCCATCGTTGTCGGAGTCGAGGTCGACGTGGTCGCCCATGCCATCGCCATCTGAGTCGAGCGACCCCTCTTCGAGCGTGGGCACGCCGTCGCCGTCGTCATCGGTGTCGAGCACGTCGGGAATGCCGTCCCCGTCGGTGTCTTGGGCGTCGGTCGGGTCCGGCACCTCGTCGCCATCCTCGACCCCATCACCGTCGGTATCGGGATTGTCGGGATCGGAGCCGATGTTGCGCTCCTCGTGGTCGAGCAGGCCGTCGCCATCGGTGTCGGTGTCGGGCACATTCGGCTCGTCCCAGTCGAGGTAGGCGGCAATGCCATCACCATCGGCATCGTCATTGCGCGGGTCGCCGTCACCGTCCAAGTCCTCGTCCACGGTCAGCACATCGTCGCCGTCGTCATCGGTGTCGATGTAGTCAGGGGTGCCATCGCCATCGGTGTCGCCCGTGCCTTCGTCTGCCGTAGGCACGCCGTCGTCGTCATCGTCGAGGTCGAGCACGTCCCGCTGCCCGTCGCCATCGGTGTCTAGGCCGTACTCGGTGCCATCGTCCACGCCGTCGCCATCGGTGTCGAATAGACACGGGTCCGACAGCCCCCATTCTTCTTCAAAGGACAGCGAATCGCCGTCCTCGTCGTCGGTGGGGCCCCCCTGTCCATCACAGTCGGCATCGATGCCATCGCCGCAGATGTCGGTGGCGCCCGGGTAGACATCGAAGTCGTCGTCGTCGCAGTCCGTCGAATCGGCGGTGTGTTCCGGCACGGGATCACAGGCCTGGACGCCGCTGGCTGCATCGCCGAAGCCGTCCCCGTCGGTGTCGGGGTACCACCAAGTGTCGGGCACCACTCCCGAATCCAGGTCGTTGCAGTCCCAGCCATTGGTGACGTAGCCACCGATGGGGTCGCACTGTTCGATGGTGTCATCGGTGCTGCCAAAGCCATCGTTGTCGAAGTCGATGTACCAGATGGTGTCGGGGTTGACGTCGGCCGCAGCGTCGTCGCAGTCGTCGCTGGAGAGTACATATCCACCGGGCTGTGGACACTGCACGCTGGGGTATGGCTGGATCGAGCCAAAGCCATCGCCATCGTTGTCTTCGTACCAGGTGGTTGCGGGATTGACGTTGGTGTTGCCATCGTTGCAGTCGGTGTCGTCGTCGACATAGCCCGCAGGCTGCGTGCAAGACTGCTGCCCCAGAGCCGGGTCTCCGTACCCGTCCGAATCATTGTCGGCGTACCACCACAGGTCTGGCACGATGGCGGCGTCGGAATCGTCGCAGTCCCAGTCATTGCGCACATGACCACTCGGCTGCAGGCACTGCTGCTCGCGGTCGTCCGGGTCGCCGTAGGTGTCGCCATCGCCGTCGTGGTGCCACCACGTATCGGGACTCAGCTCTTCGTCGTTGTCGTCACAGTCGCCGTCAACCGTGACAAAGCCCGGCGGTCCAATGCACTGCGTCAGCGCAATGCCAGCGCCGTACCCGTCACCGTCCAGGTCTCCAAACCAGTCGAGATCCGCGAGCACAGCGGGGTCCGCATCATCGCTTAGGTTGTTGCAGTCGTCGTCGAAGCCATTGCAGATCTCGATGGTGCCGGGCCTGACCGCCGAATCCGAGTCGTCGCAGTCGAGGTTGTTGTCGGTGTAGCCATCGGGCTGCAGGCATTCGGTGGTCGCGGAGCCAGCGCCGAAGCCATCGCTGTCCCAGTCGGACCAGTACTGCGAGAAGGGCAGGCCTTCGTCGGCGCCGCCGCCGCAGTTGTTGTCGACGCCATCGCACACCTCGGCTGCTCCGGGCGTGTTGTTGTCGTCGAGATCATCGCAGTCGCCATCGCAGGCGGTGACCCCGTCGAGGTCCCGGTCGATGCACAGTCCGTTGTCTTGCACGATGCTGTAGGTGCCGGTGCCGCCCGCTGAGCCTCCGACGGGTCCGGTCCCGCCTTGCACGCCCCAACCATGAAGCAGGTTGAGCGACTCGCCGTACTCGATCTTGACCCGGCCGCCGCCGCCGCCGCCGCCGCCGCCCGGACCACCAAAGCCGCCGCTGGACCAACCGCCGCCTCCGCCGACGGCCTCGAACGACCCGCTCAGGTCGACCTCACCTGCCTGGATGGATACCGCACCGCCCGAGCCGCCGCCGCCTCCACCCGTGTCGCCAACCGGTCCTGGCTCACCATTGAGACCGTCTGAACCGTTCACCGTCACGCGAGCGGCTGACGTCATTGAAAACGTCTCCGACGCGACAAAGCGCACCGCAGCACCGCCCATGCCGCCGTCTCCGCCTGGTGCCGCATAGCTGCCGGGAAAGCCCGCGCAGTTGAAGGGAGGCAGGAACATGGTCGTGCCTGCGCCTCCGCCAGATCCCGCGTCGAAGTCCGAGCCCGTCGCGGTGCCGTACGTGCCTCCGCCGTTGCCACCGATGTTTGGACCGCCGCGGCCGCCCGTGCCGCCGTAGCCAGCACCTCCACCGCCGCCTGTCTGGCACAGCTGCGAGTCCTCGGTTTCGCCTCCGCCCGGGCCCGAACCATGGACACCCGTGGTGTAGCCAATTGCTGGCGGTGCCGCGATGCCTGGAACGTAGCCCGCGCTATCCCCGGACAGCGTGCCCTGGATGGTGATGTTGCGCGCGGTCAGCACCACGCGGGTAGCCTGGATGTTGACGACACCCGACGACACCGTGATGTCGCCTGTGGTCGTGACATCGCCGGTGATGCGGTCGCCCGATCCCATGACCACGTCCGAAGAGCCGTAGTTTCCGCTCCACGTCGCAGCGCCAGCCAGGCTGGGGCCGAGCAGCAACAACAGCATTGCGGGTCCACGCGAGAACAAGAGCAAGCCCCTCGCAAGCACAGTAGCTGATATCCCGAGCGCCTGGGCATCTGCGGCAGCGTCAGCGTGCTACAGGTTGAGCATGAAACACCTTTCCATCTGCGTTCTGGTCGGACTGCTTAGCTTGTCTCTTGGGACCGATGCGTCCGCCAAGAAGGTCAAGAAGGCCGACGACGCCCCCAAGACCGAAGCCAAGGCGACCGCCACCGAGGCCCCTCCGGCCGAGACCGTCGCCGCCGAGACCGCTTCCGACGCCACTCCAGATCTCAAGCCGTTCATCGGTACCTGGAAGGTCATGGTCGACGACAAGGAGCTGGAGTTCATCCGGCTGGCCAAGGCGGCCGTCACCGGCGATGAAGCCGCTGATGCAGCAATCAAATCCATGCATCTGACGACAGAACAAGAAGAGGTCCTGGGCCTGTTCGTGCTGTTCGGCATGATGGGAGCCGAGGCGGGCGAGGCGCTCGACGGCATGATTGCGGCCATGACCGAGATCACGGTGACCTTCACACCCGACACCATCAGCTTCGCCATTCCCGGCGCCGGGGAACAGGCCGCGGCCCTCAAGGTGCTGGGCGCTGAGGGCGACGTGCTGAACATCGAGATGACCGTCGAAGGCGAGCCCAGCATGACCGGCGGCGTGGCCTTGGTCGAGCCCGATGTGCTCGAGATGACCTCGGAAGGCAAGCCTACTCAGCGCTTCAAGCGGGTGCCCTAGAGGGCCTCGTACTCACGGCTATCTCAGGTCGAACAACCAGTTCTAAGAAGTGCCTCGAAGGCAGCGCCCGCACAAAGTGGCGCCAAGCTCGGCCC
>CAYYHT010000005.1:29732-32652 GCA_964471355.1 uncultured Enterobacteriaceae bacterium | reverse complement strand
TCATCTACCTGCACAGCAAGGGGCTGATTCACCGGGACCTCAAGCCGGGCAACGTGCTGATTTCGCACGACAATGTGGCCAAGGTCACCGACTTTGGCGTCGTCAAAGATCCCGAGGCCACCTGGACCCAGCTGACGGTCGCCGGCAAGCTGGTCGGCACCGTCGCGTTCATGGCGCCCGAGCAGATCACAAACGAGACACTCGACCCCCGCGCCGACCTGTACGCCCTGGGTGCGGTCCTGTACATGATGCTCACCTTCCGGCGCCCGATCGAGGCCAACAGCGTGGCTGGGTACTTGGCCCGGCACCTCACCGAGACACCACCGCCGCCGAGTCAGATCGACCCGACCGTTCCGCCCCGCCTCGAGCGAATCTGCCAGCGACTTCTGCTCAAAGAGCCCGACCAGCGCTACGCATCGGCGCGAGCGGTACTCGAGGCCCTGGACCGAAACGAGGACACATTCCGCGCTCCCATGCGAGGGCGCGAGCAGCTGATCGAGCGCTGGCTGGAGCGCCTCACCGAGCTCTCCAAGGGCGGCGGCGGGGTGGTGGCGATCATCGGTCCACAGGGCTCAGGGCGAAGCCACTGCATCGACGTACTGCTCGACCAGGCCGCAGCTGTGGGCATGAACGTGCTGCGCGCCGATGCGATGAAGCTCGATGAAATCGAACCGGCCGTGGGCGACGACCGCCCTACGGTCATCGGCTTTGACGATCTGGACAAGGCCGCCGGAAGCGCTGACCCCCTGGGCCGCTTGGTGCGAAAGTTGGTCGCCGTCAACGGTGCACCAGCCCTGCTGCTGTTCACCGCCACTGACAGCGAAGACACCGCCATCGCAGCCCTCTTGAGTGGTCTGTCCACCGGACTGCCCGCGAGCACCCTGCGCATTGGCGCCATGGAGCGTCCGGCGATCATCGCCATGCTGCGGGACCGTCGAATCGCTGGGGCCGCCGCACCGGTGCTGGGCCGGCGTCTGCACTCCGAGTATGGCGGCTTTGCGGGCCCGATCATCGAACAACTCGACGCTCTGCTCGAAGAGGGCTGGCTGCAGCGCCACGGCGATTCCTTCAAGGCCGGGCGGCCCATCAACGACTTCCGAAACGGCGTGCTGCCCGTGCCCGCGACGGTTCGCGAAGAACTGCAGGGCCTGCTTGCTGGCCTGAACGACCCCCAGCGAAACATCGTCTACACGCTCTCGGCCCTGGGCCGCGCCTGCTCCAACACCCTGCTGCAGCGCGCCTCGGGCAATTCGGACGCCATGCGGGTGGCCGATGTCCTCGCGCGCTCTGGCTTGCTGCGCGTCTTCGATGACGAGAACTCCCCCAAGACCCTCGACCAGGCGCCCGGCGAGCTCGGCAAAGAAATGGTGCAATTCGCCCATCCCGCGACGGCCACGGTCGTTTATCGAGCGATGGACCGAGACGAACGCCGGCGGCGCCACGCGGCCATCGCCCGTGCTCTCGGAGCGCGAAGGAGGCGAGCCCCAGCCCTCGAGGTCGCCAAACACCTGCTCAAGGCCGGCGACAAGACCCAGGCCTACCGGCAGTACGTGACCGCAGCTCGACGCTCGGCCCGCGCCGGTCGACACCGAGAGGTCCTCGACATTGCGGGCCGCGCCAGCACCATCCGTTCCGAGATCGAGAGCTCACTCGACCCCGACGAAGCCATGAAGCTGCGCCGGTGGCTGTTCATGTTGGAAGGAGAGGCACGACTGGCACACGGCACCTGGGAAGCCGCAGTCAAGCCCCTGCAACGCGCTCTGCAGGTGGTGCGCAAGGAAGCCGACCGCGGAGCCATGGCACGCATCTTGGGGGGTCTGGGTCGCGCCCACTACCGCCAAGGCCACTACGTGCTCGCGCAGCCGCTGCTCGAAGAGGCTGTGGCCATCGCCGATCCCGGCGCTCCGGAGCGTGCATCAGCCACCCGAGCCCTGGCAGACATCCAGCTTCGCCACGGCCACCTGGCGCGATCACAACAGCTGTGGGACGAGGCGCTCGAAGTCGCCACCGAGATCGGCAGCCGAGACGCTCAGGCGCGTGCCCGCCGAGGAATGGCCCATGTACGGGCGGTGCAGGGGCGTCTACAGGAGTGCGCAGACCTGCTCGACATGGCCGAGGACCTGCTCAACCCCGATGGCGACCCCCGCGTTCGCGCCGGAGTGCTGGCACGCAGCATCGAGCTAGATTGGGCCGGCGGGCGCTACAGCACGGGCCTGCGCCGGGCTCAGCAGTTGCTTGAGCACGTACAGAACCACGAGATGCCGGAGCGTCTGCCCGAGGCCCACGCACTGCTGGCCGAGGCATGGAGTGTCGTCGGCAATCAGAAAGAGGTGTTTCGGCACGTCCGGCACGCGTTGACCTATGCAAGCACACAGGGAGAACGTTGCTGGGACGCCCGTCTGCGCGTCGCTCGCATGCTGTGCATCCACAAGCGCTTCGGCGACGTCGAAGCGGCGCTGCCAAAGCCCGAACACCTGCCCGACAACCGGGTCGACGATCCAGCGGCACAGGCTGCAGCCATCCGGGCCCGAGCCCTGGTACACCGTTCCCCGATGGATGCGCGGGACCTCGCGACTTGGGCGATGGTCAGGCCGATGCCTCTGTTGGCTGTGCGTGGCAGCAAGATCGCGATCGATGTCGCCACCGCTCTAGGCGACGCAGGTGACGTTGAACGGGCTCGCGCGGCGGCCAAGCGCGGACTCAAGGCGCTGGAGGGACCTGGCATGGATGGCCTGCGTCTCGGGCTGCTCTTGGCGCTGCACTACGCCCATCCAGAGCCCCGCGTTCTCACTGCAGCGGGCTCGGTCGCACGACGCATCGCAGAACAACTGCCTCCCGAAGTGCGGAACGGCTTTGCGTCAACACCTCAAGTCGCGCAAGCACTCAATGCTGTGAAGTGATAGCGAGCGCGCATGTCGCG
>CAYYHT010000005.1:0-29722 GCA_964471355.1 uncultured Enterobacteriaceae bacterium | reverse complement strand
CTACTCGCCCAAGAAAGAAGAAGGAAGAAGAGCCCATCGAGATGGGCGGTGTCGTCCTGAATCCGGGCTCTCGAATCGGAAACTACGTCTTCCTGCGTGAAGTCGGCAGCGGCGGCATGGCTCGTGTTCTGCTGGCAAAAGACCCCGCGGGCGAGCTGGTCGCGCTCAAGGTCCTGCGTCGCAGTCGCTTCAAGACAGGACTGGTCCGCTTCCGCCGCGAGTTCCGCGCCCTGTCGCGCCTCAACCACCCCAATGTGATCCGCGTCGAGGCCTACGGTGACCTGTTTGGGCACCCGTACATCGCCATGGAGTACGTCGATGGTCCCGATCTGCACAGCCTCATTCGCAGCTTCCGAGGCTGGGATCCCGAAAAGCGCTGGCGGCGCTGCGAAGAGATCCTCGTCGATCTGTGCCGGGCCCTGTCGTCCATTCACCGCCGCGGACTCGTTCACCGCGATCTCAAGCCAAGCAACGTGCTCATCACCCGTGAGGGCGGCTGCAAGCTGACCGACTTCGGCATCGTCAAGGACCTCGATCCAACCCACGATCCTCACATGAGCACGACCTTGGTCGGAACCTGGGCCTATGCCAGCCCCGAGCAGATCACCGGCAACCCCATCGATCACCGGTCCGACCTGTACAGCCTCGGCGTCATCCTGTTCGCCATGCTCACGAGCAAGCGTCCCTTTGTGGCCAACGACATGGCCGGATATTTGGCTTTGCACCGAGACCGACCGGCCCCCGCAGCCCGCGACGTCAACCGCAACATCCCCGCTCACATGGACGAAATCTGCCGGCGATTGCTGCAGAAGGCCCCCCAAGATCGATTCCAGTCCGCCCAGGAAATCCTGTACCGGATGGAAGCCGAGGAGCGCGAGCCAGCACCGTCGAGCGAGGCCGCCGAGTGGGAGCCCCCCATGGTGGGACGACAGCTCGAGAGCGAAGTGGTGGGCGATGCGATCGCAGCCCTCACCGACCGCCGCGGTGGTGTGGTGATTCTCGAAGGCGACGACGGCAGCGGCAAGTCGCGACTGTTGGACTTCGCCGCGGACCGCTCGCGAAACCTGGGCTTCACCTTCCATCGCTACGAATTCAACCGCGAGAACCCCGTATTCTCGGTGCTGATCAAGGGTGCGCGCGCACTCGCGGTCGAGCTTGGGCAGCGCACCCCCGACGAGCTCGTCGCCGGTCTGCGGCAGTTCAGCAAGGGCGAGACACCCCGCGGCGATGCTCGCTATGCCCTGTACGACGGCATGCGCGACGCCCTCATGACTATCCTCGAAGAGCGCCCACACGTGTTGCTCATCGACGATCTGCACGAGGCCCAACCGCGCGAAGTCGACTTCCTCACCTACATCGTGCGCACTCTGGTCGACCAAGCCAAGCAGCCGCTGCTGCTCGTCGCGACCAGCCGTCCCCGGGCCAACCCCGCAGCGGACGCCTTCGCTCAGGGCGACGGCATGGAAGCACGTCCCCGCGAGGTCGAGGTCGGAGCACTCGCCCGCGAAGACCTCACCACCATTGTCTTTGATCTGGTCGGCGACAGCCTGGGCTCGCGCCTGCTCGCACAGCGACTGCACAAAGAGACCGAGGGCAACGCCTACTTCGTGACCGAGTTCCTTCGCGCCCTTCAGGCCCAAGGAATCATCAAGGGTCGCGGCGACGACCGCACCCTCACTCTGCAGCCCGATGAGATCGCCACCGGGCACCTCGAGATTCCTCTCGGCGTGCGCCAGATGATGAAGAGCCGCCTGGACGCCACCAGCAAAGAGGACCGCCGCGTCCTCGAAGTGCTGGCTGTTGGCGGCCGCGAGGTCGACCTGGACGTGCTGCTCGTCGTGCTCGACGAAGACGAAGAAGAAGTGCTCGACGTGCTCGATCGCCTGCTCGCTGCAGGCATCATTCGCGAGCGCCGCGCCGGCGAGCTCGTTCTGCACAGCGTCACGCACCGCAAGTTCGCCGATGTTGTCTACCGGGACCTCGACCCCGACCAGCGCGCGCGCCTGCACCGCCAGATGGCGGCCGCCCTCGAGCTTCACTACGCCAACAATCCCGCAGCACTCGAAGTCGTCGGCGAGCACTACCGCCGCGCAGGAGACGCCGGCCGCGCCTACCGCTATCTCGTGGCCGCCGCCAAGCGCCTGTCCGACCGCAGCCTGTCGCAAGAGGCGTGGGACCTGACCGAAAAGGCCGGCGCCCTCGAAGACGCGGCTCGCGCCGATCTGCCGAACAACGACTTCCGTAGTTTCCGACGCGATAATCTCTCGGTCCGGGCCACCGTCCACTACAACCGCGCCGAGTGGTCCGACGCCGAAAAGACCTGGCGGGTCGTGCTCAAGATGGCCGAGGACGACAAGGATTCGCGCGGAGCCTGCGAAGGCGCGCTGTCCCTGGCAACGACCTTGCGTCGCCGAGGACGCCACAAGGAATCGAACCGCTTTGCCACCCAGGCCCTCGAGCAGAGCCGCAGCCTGCACTACCGGGAGGGTGTGGCCGATGCGCTGCATTGCTTGGCCGCGCTCGCTTGGAGCAACGGCGACCTCGACGTATGCGAGCAGATGGCCAACGAGGGCCTGCTGGTCGCCCAGGGCAATCAGCTGGCCGATCGCCGAGCCGAGCTGTTGCTGGCACTCACCGCCGCACAGGCCACACGCGGGCACTTGGCAGCAGCCACCAGCGGCCTGACCGAAGCCGAGGGCATCTTCCGTGAGCTGCGAAAGAAGCGCCCCCGTTGCCTTGCTCTCGCGAACATCGCCGAGCTGCTGACCTGGCAGGGCGAGCCTCTTCAGGCCCGCCAGCGCGCGCACATCGCCGTGCAAGTGGCGACCGAGCTCGACTACAAGCTCGGCATTACCGCTGCCGGTCGCGCGATTGCGGTCGCCGCTCTGGACCTCGGCCGCTACCAAGAGGCCCGCGAAGGCCTGCTTCGCGCCCTCGAGACCGCGCGCGCCATCGACCTGCCCGAAGAGACACTGGCCTGCCTCGTCGCTCTGACTCATCTGGCCGTCGAGCGAGGCGACACCACCGGCGCGCGGGACTTCGCCGCCGAAGGGACCGAAGTAGCCGAGCGCCGAGATCCAGAGCGCTTCCTGCCGCTGCTGCGCGCCCACCTGGCACGCGCTCAAGCGCCGAGCCGTCCAAAAGAAGGACGCGCCACCGCCGAGCTGGCTCAGGCGTCCCTTGATTCACTGCCCACCCCGCGCCGCGCGCAGGTGCGTCTGGCGCTGGCACGGGCGTTCCTGGCTCTTGGTGACAGCGATACCGCACGCAAACACGCGGCGACCGTCCTCCAGACCGCAGGCTCCCGGGGCTTCCGCCTGATGGCGCTCGAAGCACGCGCATTGATGGCCAACTTGGCCCCGCCCGACGAGGCCGAGCTGCACCGCAACGTGGGCCAAGATCTCGCGCGGGACTTCACCAACGGCCTGTCCCCGGACATGGCTCTGGCGTTCCAGCAGCGTCCTTTCCTCAAGTACCTCGAAGCCGACAGCCCCGAGGGCTGAGCAACAAACCCACCCTCGAAAAGGTGGGTCTCGAGATGCTGAACGCGTCTTCCGGGCACGCCTGGAAGACGGGTTCAGTGTTTCAGCACGCAGGCCGGCGAACCGGCCCAGCCATGTCTATTCGACGTCGATGCCGCGGATGTTCACGTCAGCCTTGCCGTCGCGAATGATGACCAGCTCGGGGCCGGTGCCCGCGAAGCGCCACTGATCGGCACGGTCCTGGCTGACGGGACCGAGGTCCTTGAGCTTGAGGGCGCGGCCGTGGACGGTCGTCGTGGTGTTGCTGAAGAAGATGAAGAAGCCGCTGGACTCGGAAGCCACGCGGGTGAGGTAGATGCCTTCGGCGCCTGCGGCCTCGGCCGCGTTGAACGCAGCGTGCATCATGACCGGGTCAGTGATGTCCTGGCCGCCGCCGAGCAGTGGCCCGAGGATGGCGAAGACCGAAGCGCCGGGCTTGGACTCGCCAACGTGGAAACCAAGAACCTGACGCACAGTGGCGGTGCCGCTGATCTCTGGTCCCATGAGGTAGCCGACTTCCGTCGGGCGGGTCCACATGGCGTGGGTCTCGGTGCGAAGGTTCGCGTTGGAGGACAGCGGCAAGCTGCGCGAGTTGCTGGCGCATGCGCTGCCAAGGATGGTGGCCATCAGTGCCACGCCGAGTACCTTGGTGGTGTTCATTTCATCTCCTACCTGTTTGGGTCCCTTGGGGTCGCCCGTGGGTAACGCCTACAGTCAAGACGACAACCCGCTTTGCAACGGAGCAAGCGACTGCTTGGCTAAGAGGCGATCTCTACCCAGCTGCGCTCGGCATAGAGCTTGAACCAGCCGCCCAATCCTCGCTGGAGCTCGTCGGCCGAAACGCCCTCTGAAAACACCACTTCGAGCGCCTGCGGCACCGTCTTTCCATCGCGCACACACTCCAGAATGCGAAACGCTGTGCCCCCGAGGTCGTAGTGCCGCATCTTGCGATTGCGTCGGAAGACCACCACCCCGTAGTCGCCTTGGACCAATTCGGGTGCCTCGGTCTCGCTGAGCACTGCACTGCGAATGGAGTGAACGTTGTACTGCTGACGCAACAGCTGTACATGGGGCTGCAGCCGAAGCGCCGGCATGGATGCAAGCTCGGCGGGTTCCGGGTCCACGCCGGCTGCGGCGCTGAAGCCTAGGTTCACTGCCCGATCCAGTCGGGCCATCTCGATCTCGGCGAGGGGCGCGTCCCGCGATTCGAGCCAGCCCACGAAGCGCAGCGCAATGTCATCGAGCGTCCAACTCTCGGACGGGCAGTCGCTCAGATAGGCGCGAATGGTGGCCTGGACCGCGGCATCGTCGCCGTGCAGCTTGGCCCAGCCGCGAACCTCGGTCTTGACCGCCCCAATCAGACGCAGCCAGTACTGCTCCTGGTACACGCCAATCTGACCCAGGGCATCGTGCCATTTGCCGCCTGCAAACAAGCTCGCATCCGGGGGCTCGCTGCCGTGCAGGAAGCCAACCAAGCGTGTCTGCCAGTCAGGAGGCAGCGACATTGGAGGCCTCCACACGGGCCAACACGGCCTGCCGAATCTTGCGGGCGGTTGCAGCTTCCCCAGCGAGCCGGTCCCAGGTCGGAATGTGGTCGTCCCACTCCACAAGCGTCGAGACCGAGCCGCACAGCTCGATCGCACGCTTGTACAGCTCCCACACTTCGTCGCAGACCGGATGGTCATGCGTATCGAGCCGATGACCCGCCGCGGCAATCATGTGGCCTGCCAGGTGAATCTGCACGACCCGATCGTGTGGGATGTTGTTGAGGTACTCCATGGCGTCGAAGCCATGGTTGTGGGCCGACACGAAGATGTTGTTCACATCGAGCATGATGGCGCAGTCAGCGCGCTCGACGACCCTCGACAAGAACTCCCACTCCGGCATCTCGCTCGACGCGTAGCTCATGTAGGAGGAGGTGTTCTCGAGCGCGAACGGGCGCCCGATCAGGTCCATCACCCGCTTGGCGTTGTCTGCGACGTGCTCAAGCACCGGCTGCACATAGGGAAGCGGCAGCAGTTCGTGTGCGTCGATGCCACCGGCCCGGGTCCAGCACAAGTGATCGCTGGTCCATGGCGGATTGACGACCTCGATCAGTCGCTTGTAGCGCTTGAGGTAGCCCGGAGCGATCTCGCTGCCGACCGACATGGACACCCCATGCAAGGCAATCGGGTAGGCGTCGTTCAGCTTCTCGAGGTGGTACAGCGGGGACCCGCCGTCCACCATGAAGTTTTCGCTGATGATCTCAAACCAGTCCATGTCGGGATGGTTGTCGACCACGTGTCCATAGTGAGGAACGCGAAAGCCAACCCCAACACCGAGGTCCGGGACTTTGAAACGGGAAACGGTCACAGCCATGGCCGCCGTCTAACCCGGCTGTCCGCCGGCGAGACGAAGCTCGCCACTCCTTGGAGTCTGGCGAGACGAAGCTCGCCACTCCTTGGCGTCAAGGACAGCAACAGCCGCACTCACCAACCAGCGAGGTCGGTGGTGCAGCTGCTAGGCGCAAAGCCCGACGCGTGCTTCAGCACGCGAGGGCCGCAGCAACGACGCAGATGCGCCGCCGAACTCAGCTGGTTTTGCAGCCGCCCTTGCCTTTGCACTCATTGTGGCCCTTGCACTCGTTGGCGCCTTCGACCTTGCAGCCACCTTGGCCCTTGCACTCGTTCATGCCCTTGCACTCGTGAGCGGCAGCAGCAGCGGGCTGTCCGCCCTCGGCCGCGGGAGCAGCAGCAGCGGCGACCTTGCAGCCACCCTTGCCCTTACACTCGTTGTTGCCTTTGCACTCGTTGGCGCCTTCGACTTTGCAGCCACCTTGGCCCTTGCACTCGTTCATGCCCTTGCACTCGTGTGCCGCGGCCGCTGCGGCCTGTTCACCCTCGGGTGCCTTCTCCTCGGTCTTGGCCTCGGTCTCGGGGGCCGCCTCCTCAGTCTTGGCTTCAGGGGTCTCGGCAGGCTTCTCGGCTTCACCGCCGCCACAGGCGACGAGTGTTCCGGCCATGAGGCCAGCGAGAGCGGTTGTGATCAGCATGGAATGCAGGTTCTTGGACATTGAAAGTCCTCCGGTAGGTACGCCGGGGAGCGTACGAAAGGGAGATCCTAGATGTCAATGCGCATCGGACGTTTCAGTGAAGTTGTGCGAAATCCACTTCGCGCCAGCGGCGCGTCCCACTGTGCGGAATACCCGCACCAGATCGGGGTTTTCCAAGAATGTCGCCGCCGCCCTGGACGTCACTGACGTTTGCGGCGCCTAATTCCAGCAATCGCCAACACCAGCCAGACGCTTGCGGCGCCCGAGACGGGACCAGACACGGCACACAGACCCCCGCGACGCCCTGTCACATCCTCTGTATCGAACGTATCGGCGTCTGCGTCGGCGTCGGAGTCGGCGTCCGAATCCGCATCGGTGTCCGTGTCCACGTCGGTGTCGGCATCGGTATCGGTGTCCGTATCGGATTCACCAGGAGACGAAACGACGGCGCCGGGTGCGTTGAGGACAATCCAGTCGATGTACCGGTCCACACGCACGGCGATGTTTCCACCACCGACGCAGGCCGGTGCCACCGCACTGTTCACGCCCACCAGTTCCCAGCGGTTGTTCTGCTGCTCCAGCGCAGCGCCTCCCGAATCACCAGAGCACACATTCCGCGTCTCGTGTTCGGACCACAGCAAGGTCGCGTCCTCGTTGTCACAGCCAATAAAGAACTGCCCATCCGACGACATGCAGCGGTCCGGAGGAATCCACGCTTGGCGGCGCAGTCCCTCGTCGGTGCCTGAATCGGTGGTCACACCGAAGCCGACGAACAGAAGCTCATCGGTGGAAGCCCCCCCTAGTTGCCAGTCGTAGATCGGTTCGTCATTCAAGATTGCGCGGCCGTTGGCGACCACGTTCGCCAGCCGCACCACGGCGATGTCTGCCTCGAGGCCCCCCGACACATAGTCCGGATGAATCAGCGTTGAGTCGATGAGCTCGGCATTCCAGGGGTCGTTGTACACGTCTGCGGAAAAGCTCGCGTACACGTCGAGGCCTGCGTAGTCGGTGTTCATGGCATCGATACAGTGCGCCGCGGTGATTCCGTAGCGCCCTGTCAGCATCGTGCCTGAGCAGAACACGGCCCCTGTGCCCGCAGCATCGTCAAACCACACCAGGGCAAACACGAACGGAGGTCCCCCGGGGGCACCGTTGACGATGGCGGCAGGGCCCAGGTCGTCAGGAGGCACGAGCAGTCCATCGTCGTCCGACGAGCTCCCCTCCGCCTTCTGCTCTGCCGGACCGTCTGCCAAAGCCGAAAACGAGCCCAGCCCAACCAACAAAGCAATGGAGAACAACAAACGCATCCGGGCCATTGTAGACCCCAGCCAGCGTGCCGTCAGTCTCTCTATGTCGCGCGCTCCACGAGGAAGCGCCCGAGCACGGCGAGCGCACGACGCGCGTCGGAATCAGGGAGCGGCTGCAGCGCCGCAATGGCTTCATCGGCAAGAGAGCGAGCCTCGTTGAGAGAGGCTTGCAATGCTCCGCACTCTTCGACTCTCTGCATCAGGCTTGCGACCTGTTGCGCGTCGGGCTCTGCCGCCTCGAGCTCGGCTCGCAGTCCCGGAAGCCGTTCCATAGCGTAGAGGAGTGGAAGAGTGACCTTGCGCTCTCGCAGGTCGGCACCCGGACTCTTGCCAGTGCCCGTGGCGTAGTCGAGGACATCATCGGTGATCTGGAACGCGATGCCGACCTTGTGGCCGAAGGTCTCGAGCGCAGTGATGGCGGTCTCGTTGCCCTGAACATAGGCGCCCATCGCAGCACACCAGGCGATGAGTGCCGCGCTCTTGCGTTCAACCACTTCGATATATGCGTCCCGTGTACAGGACAGGTCGCCTGCGCGCTGAAGCTGCAGTACCTCGCCTTCGGCCATCAACGTCACCGCGTGACCGAGTGTCTCGACCGTGCGCTGCCCGCCGGCTTCGGCCGCCAGCCAGACCGCGCGCGCAAGGCAAAAGTCACCGGTCAAGACGCTAACGGCGTTTCCGAACACCAGGTTCGCCGTGGATTGACCGCGCCGTGTGGTGCCTTGATCGACAACGTCATCGTGCAGCAGCGACCCCAAATGGATCAGCTCGCCCACGCACATCAACTCGCCGAGTCGATCGCTCTCGAATCCAATCGCCTTTGAACCAAGCGCGCTCAGTGCCGGACGCAGCCGCTTGCCACCAGCATGGGCAAGGTGACCTGCAACGTCTGGCACAGCCTTGACGTCCGACAGGATCAGGCGACCGAGCGCCTGTTCCGCGGAAGCCATTTCGTCGGCTACCAGCGCAAAGGCCTCTTTTGGACCACCAATGAAGGTCAGCGGGGACCCAGCTTGGGCACCGGCCGGCTTGTCGCGTCGCGCTCTGGCGCCCTGCATGCACTGCCTCCAGAGCCAAAGCCTATCCCAACAGAACGAAATTTCAATGGATATTGAAAAAATGGGCGACGCCGGATAAATGGCACATATGAGCGATGATCCACGCGAGAAAGCCATCGGGCTTGCTGCCGAAACCATGGGCGAGCTGGTCGACTTTTGGGGCTTCAAGGCCTCGACTGGTCGGATCTGGACTCTGCTCTATCTATCGACCAAGCCCATGCCGGCTGACTCCATCGCCGACGAGGTCAACCTGTCGGCAGGTGCCGTCAGCATGGGCCTGTCCGAGCTGATGCAGTGGGGCCTTGTCGCCCGCGAGGCGATGCCCAACGAGCGCAAGCGCCACTACCGAGCCGAGACAGACATCTGGGGCATCATCCGCCGAATATTCCGCGAGCGTGAGCTCCGACTCGTCGGCCGTTCCGTGCGTCAATTCGAAGAAGCGGTGGCGCTTCTCGAGGTCGCGATCGAAGACGGCGACAACACGCCCGAGACTGCCTTCATGCTGGCCCGTCTGCAGGGATTGCTCGAGCTCGCGCGCTTGGGCTACACGATGGTCGAAAACCTTGCCGACTTCGGGCAATTCACGCTCAAGCCAATTCAAGGCATCTTGAACTGGCGCCGCGGAAACGCATAGTTCCGCGGCGAGTTGCGGCTACTTGACCTCGAAGGGGTACGCCAAGCGCAATGCCTCGGGGATCTGGCCGAACTTCTCGGCGTCTTTCATGTCGAGCAGGTGCAGCGAGTTGAGCGCATAGTAGCCGGGCTCGATGCCTTCGGCGCTGAGCAAGAAGTCGTTCTTGCTGCGCAGGGGCTCGTAGGCGAAGTTTTCGACCTTCCCTGACGAGACGTAGAGGTTGACCTCGATCTCTTTGGGGCCTTCGACGCTCTGCACGGTGGTTCCCTTCTGGAACTCAAGCTTGTGCAACTCGAGGTCAAAGCCCGCGAGCTCGTGAGGCTTGAGATCTGTGTGGAAGATGACCTGCAAGGTGCCTTCGGAGCGGACTTTGCCAACGTCCTTGAGGCCCTGAACGGTGCTGGTGCCCGCGCCGAGAATCTCGACTGGAGCGCTGACGATCGGCTGGTAGTCGGCAGTGCCGACAACAAAAAATCCCTTGTCGGCGGGCTTTTTCCACAGCTTGAACGTCGGACGCTCAGGGTTCTCGAGATTGGTGATCTCGAATTCCTGATGATCCTGGATGTAGCCGTCTTTTCCAGCCTTCATCGAGTACTTGGCGGTCTCGCCAGGCAGATCGAAGACGCCATCGGCATCGGTCGTCAGGCTGCCCTTGCCCTCGATCTGGACAGTGGCGCCCTCAATGGGCTCTCCCCAGTGGTCGAGCACGACACCATTGAGTTGGAGTGGAGTGCCGCCACAGGCGGACAGGATGAAGAACAGCGGAACAAGGCGCTTCATGGACCCCTCGGGTTCAAACGGCGGCCACTATATCGCGATCTGGACCCAGCAACAGTGCCGCCATACAAGCGCCCCTCGGGAGGCAGCAGTGAGCAAGGTCGCAATCATCGGAGGCACGGGTCTATACAACCTTGAAGGGCTCGAGGTCACGGACGAAAAAACCGTCGAAACCCCCTTTGGTGCCCCATCCGCACCGCTGATTTTTGGCCGGGCAGGCGCACACGACGTCATCTTTTTGCCCCGCCACGGAAATCGCCACCACCTCATTCCGAGCGAGGTGAACTACCGCGCCAACATCTGGGCGCTGAAGAGTGCCGGCGCAACATCCCTGATCAGCGTGTCCGCAGTCGGCTCACTCCGCGAAGAACTCGCACCCGGTGGACTCGCTTTGCCGACCCAATACATCGACATGGCAATGGGCACGCGCGCCAAGACCTTCTTCGGCGATGGCGTCGTCGCTCATGTATCGACAGCGAAGGTCACGAACACCGCGTTGTCCGATCGCTTGGCGGCCGCGGCGCTCAAAGCCGGAGCCACACTCCACCGCGACAAGACCTACGTCGCCGTCGAGGGGCCCCGCTTCGGCAGTCGTGCCGAGAGCTTCTGGTGGCGCAGTGCAGGCGCCGATGTGGTCGGAATGACCCAAGTCCCCGAGGTCTTCTTGGCTCGCGAAGCTCAGCTGGCCCAGAGCACGATTGCCGTGCTGACCGACTACGATTGCTGGCGGGAATCCGACGAGGACCACGTCACCGTGGAAGCCGTCATGGCCCAGTACGCCGAGACCCTCGTCCTCGTGCGCGAGACCCTATTTACTCTCCTGGCCGAGCCATGGGAGCCCCAAGCCCGCCCCAGTGACGTAGCCCCCAGCATCATGACGCCCCGTGCGTCGTGGCCCGAGGGCAAGGCCGCCATGGTCGACGTGCTGCTCAAGTAGCTCAGCCGAAGCGCACACTGCTCAAGCGAACGCCCATCACCACGTCGCTAAACACGCGCTGACCGGCATCGGCACCTGCCGCACCGGCACACACCATCAGCGGCAACAAGTGCTCCTCTCGAGGGTGCACTGCCCTCGCCATGGGCGCCGCCAGCCAGTGTCGAAGCTGGTCCTCGCGTTCTGTCTGCGGTTTGCCGACGGCGTCGGTCATCCATTTATCGAACTGCTCGCTGTGCTGTAGGGACGCCGGATTCATGAAGCCGCGCATGTTGTGGTAGCTCATGCCGCTGCCCACGATGAGCACGCCCTCTTCACGAAGCGGCTCCAGCGCCCGACCGATGGCCAGGTGTTGCCGCGCATCGAGCCCCGCCTTGAGCGACAGCTGAGTGGTCGGGATGTCGGCTTCGGGCAGCGACAGAAGCAGCGGGATGAACACCCCGTGATCGAGTCCACGCTCGTCACTGGAGCCATGGTCGATTCCGGCAGCACCCAGCAGCTGCTGGACTCGGCTAGCGACAGAGGTGGCCCCGACAGCCGGCCAGCTCAGGGCATAGGTATGGTCGGGAAAACCGTAGTAATCATAGAGCAGGGGCGGCTTGGCGGATGAGAGCACCGTGGGGACCGGCTCTTCCCAATGGGCGGATACCACCAACACGGCCTTGGGCCGCTCGGGCAGGTCGGTGACCATGCTGCGCAGCCAGCCGGCCAGCGCATCCCACTGTGGTCCGCCAATGGGAGGGGTGTCGATGAAGAAGCACGGCCCGCCGCCATGCGGGATGTAGAACGTCGGAAGTTTCATGCGACCAAGCTAAGCGCCCGGCTCAATCTTCCCAGGACCAGATCTGTAGATGCTCTGTTCCACCGGTGGCCAACCATCGTCCACGCTGACTGAACGCAACGGATGTGACGGGGCCGTCGAAGGCCTTGACCAAGTCGGGATGGATTCGCTTCTCTTTCTCGTCGATGCGCGCTAGTGCGACGGCACCGCTCCGTGTGCCCAGACCCAGGTACTTTCCGTCGCGGCTGATCTCGCCAACAGTCAGGTCGGGCAGACGCATCGACTTCGGCGTGCCGCCGGCACGGTTCCAGACCACGACGCCGGTCGGGGTGATGCCCAGGACATACTCGCCCGAGTGAATCAGACGGTGCACAGTGGATGGCAGGCCCTTTTCGAAGCGCTGCTTGCCCAGCTTGATGACCGACAGGCCCTTTGGGGTTGATCGCGCCAGCTGCAGGGCATTCTTGGTGTTGTCATCGGGCATGGCGATGACACGTTCGGGCAGTTTTGCCGACAGCCGCACCTTGCCCTTGTTGATGACCATCAGACGCCGGGAGTCCATCTCGTCGCCCATCAGGACGACATTGTTGCCCAGCCAAAAAGCCGCAACGCCACCGAGGAAGCCGTGCTTGCCCGTGTACTGCTTGTCACCGCCAATCTGACCCACCGTCCAGCGGCCGTTGCGGGACACGCACAGGTAAGTCGTCTTGTCTTCGTGAATGCAGACGCGTGCAGGTTCACCTAGATCGCGGGCCACAACCCGGACACCCATGATGGGGTCGACCGTATGCAACTCGCCAGATCGAGTGCCCACCACGAGCTTCTCTTTCTTGGGGATCCAGCATAGAGCGGTCGGCATTCGGACTGGTGGGCGGAGTACCGCCTCGAGTCCGTGCCGCTCATGCAGGTAATGAGCCTCGGTGACCTCTCGCATCGCACCATCTACTCTACGCCAGGGTGTCCGCCAGGAGATCGGAAAGTGTCACCGTTACAGTGTCACCCTTCGATCATTCAGGATGAAACTACGTTCATCGTCGGACACTTCGATCGGGTAATTCCCAGTGAAGCAGGCATCACAGACGCGGTCTCCGGCGACTTCCCGAAGTCCGTTCACCGACAGGTAGGTCACAGATTCGACGCCAAAGTGCTCCGCAAGCCCACTTTCAAGGGTTTCGGGATCGCGCCCCGCGGCGATCAGCTCATCATGGCTCGGCATGTCGATGCCGTAGAAGCACGGATTGCGCACCGCTGGCGAGAAAATCGCCAGGTGAATCTCGGTCGGTCCGAGGGCCCGCAACACGCTCAAGATGCGTCGCATGGTCGATCCGCGCACGATGCTGTCGTCGAGCAAGATGACACGTCGACCCTCGAAGACCTCGCGAATGGGGTTGAGCTTGAGGCGCAGCGCCGCATCGCGCGTGCTCTGGTCCGGCATGATGAAGGTCCGACCGCTGTATCGATTCTTGATGAATCCTTCGCGATTGGGCACCCCAAGCGCCTCGGACATTGCGGCGGCCGCTGGGCGGGACGTATCGGGGATGGCCACGACCACGTCGGCCGTCAGGCCTTTGGCGGTGAACTCTTTGGCGAGCTGCTCGCCAAGGCGCCACCGGGCCGAGTTCACGCGACCTTCTTCCATCACTGAATCGGCCCGAGCAAAGTAGATGCGCTCAAAGACGCAGTGACGCGCAGGCCGAGGAACGAGCTCTTGCACGATCGCGTCTTGGCCAGGACGCATCAGCACCATGCCGCCGGCCGGCACGTGTCCACGAATCTCGTAGCCCAGAACGTCGAGCGCCACGGACTCGGACGCGACCATCCACGCACCTTCCTTGTTCTGGCCATAGACCGAGGGACGGATGCCGTAGGAGTCGCGAAAGGCCAGCAGGGTGGTCTGGCCATCGATCTCGAGCACCGATGCGACGCTGAAGCTGCCATGAACTCGGCGCATCACCTGGGTGACGGCGGTGGCGACGTTCTCGGCGGTGTGATCGGCCATGTGCAGCTGCACCAGCTCGTCGACCAGCACGAGCAGAATGGTCTCGGAGTCACAGCGTGAGAGCGCGTGCCAGCCGTTCTTGCGGACCTCGTCCTCGAGCTGCGGCACGTTGGTGACATTGCCGTTGTGGCACAGCACGATGCCGGGAATGCGCGACAGGAAGGGCTGTGCGTCTTCGCGCTTACTGCCCCCCATCGTCGGGTAGCGCACATGTCCGATCACCGCAGTGCCAGGCATGTTGCGGATGACGCCCGGGGTCAACACCTGGCTGACCATGCCGAGATCCTTCCACAGGTGGAAGCGCCGATCGCCGTGGTTCCAGACCGCCAGCCCGGCCGCGTCTTGGCCGCGATGCTGAATGGACTGCAGGGCAACTGTGGCAGCGGCGGCGGCGTGGTCCACGCCGATCATTCCTACGAATCCGCACATGCGGGCTTCCTCTCAAGTAGTCGGGCCAAAATGAGTCCCTGATACCAAGCGTCGTAGTCGGCGCGGTGCACCTTTCCCGGCTCTTGAGCAGGCAAATCGAGTTGGTCCTGAAGGGTCTCTTTGTTGCTGTCGAGCCAGTGCAACCCGAGCACGCCCATCGACAGGGCCTTGGTATCGAGGGCCTTGTAGCCAAACGGATTGCGCATGCCGGCTGCGTGGTAGGCGTAGGTCACAAACGACCAGTCGAAAGGCGCGTTGTGCCCCACGAAGACAGGGGTCGAGCCCGGCAGCAGTTGCTCGGCGACCCATTTGTCCAGGCGCTCAAGTGCCTGGGCCATTGGCAAACCGTCGCGTCTCAGGGCATCGATGTCGAGTCCGTTGACTGCCATGGCGCCCGCATCGACGCGGGGACCGGTCGGACAAATCTCGACGTAAAAGGGCTCACCGACAGTGAATTCTCCACCCTCAGCACGAACAACCCGAACCGCCCCCAACGAGATCATGTCGTACAAGTGGGGAACAGGTCCGGAGCATTCGATATCGACGCAGAACCAAGTGGCGCGAGGCATACATCCCCCCCGGGACGGGGGGTTAGCTCAACCAACAGGAGGACGCCAGCACCCGTGATTCGGATGATCCAGGCACTGTTGATCGCCGCCGCGATCGCCCCGACAACATTCGCCTATGCAGCGATGTTGGGGCTTGGGCTGCACCGACACGCTCCCGCAACCGCGATCTCATTCGCCGCCACTGTGCTGGTGTTTGGTCCAGCGCTCATGGCGACAGCCGCATCGGCTCGCGAGCAACGGGTCGCGATGTTCGGCGGAGTGCAGTTGGTTTGGGCCACGCTGTTGTTGCTGGGCATGCCGCTGTACTTCCCCGGAGAACGCCAGCAGGCCGTCGCCACGGGAATTGCCCTGGCCGGCCCCGGAGAGAGCTGGGAGGAGCTGGCGCGAGGCGTGGCAAATACTCTGCCAGCAGAACCCGAGGTGTCCGACCCCGAGATCCCCGCTGCGGTGGCCATCGTTCAGGCCGAAGCCCTGCCGCCCATTCCGCTTGAGGAACATGAGATCGCCCTGCCCTATGAGGGAGAAGGGCGACGACTCTCGGTGCCCGTTGCGTTCGAACACGGCGGAACCACCATCGAGACTCAGATGATGCTGGACACCGGCGCGACGTACACCACCCTGCCGACCGCCGTCCTCGAGACGATGGGTATTTTTCCGGGTCCCACCGACCCTATGGTCAAGCTGCACACCGCAAATGGCGTCCGCGAGGCGCACATTGTCATGGTGGACCAGGTCTGGCTCGGCGATCTCTCCATCCACGGCATCGCCATCGCGGTCTGCGAAGAGTGCGCGAGTGGCGAGAATCGCGGGCTGCTCGGGCTCAACGTGACCGGCGGCTACAACATGCTCATCAATGCCGACCATGGCGAAGTGGTGTTCAGTGCCCGCGCCGACCGCGACCGGCACCTAGACATCAGCCCCTTCCTGGACATTTCCGCGAGCTTCACGCGGTTTCCTGGTGGCCGTGTCGAAGTGGTGGTCCGGTTCGACAACAGCAGCGCCCGCGACATCGATCGCGTCGATGCAAGCGTCAGCTGCGGAGACCAGACGTGGGTCATCGGGGGCGGTCCGATCCCAGCGGGCAGACTCGAGACGGTTCGCAGCCGCCTGCCTAGCCACGAAGCATGCGACGGCTACAGGATCGCCATGGACAAGGCTTTTTGGTAGCGAGGACACCCCACAGCCCGCCTGCAAGGCGCAGCGCGCCGCTGTAGGTTACCCGGCGCGCCGGAGGCGACATGCCAAACGCAATGATCCCACGCAATACCATCCACGACTGGTCCGAGAAGATCGGCGAGAACGCTCTCGACAGCCAATCTTCGCTGCAGCGCGTGCTCAAAGATCAGCGGCGCCTGACCCGCTTCCTCGAAGAGAACGCCGCCAACCTGACTCCGGCCAGCGCCGGGGTGGGCGTCTACCTGTTTGGTGTGGTGGCACGCCTGTTCGACCTCGCCGGTGGACGACTCAAAGGGGCGACCTGGGCGCAGGTCCGGGCCGCACAGGCCAAGGTCGCCGGAGTGGCCGGCGATCTCATTCCCGCCGACGATGGCTTCGCCGACCGGGTGCGCAAGGTCGAGTGGCGCGCGCAGCCCCACATCCTCGACGAGGCCCTGATGGCCCTGTTCGATCGCGACGACGACGACCTTGGCGACGACGAAGTGAAGCTCGAATCCGACGAGGGAATGAAGATCTTCTTCCTGCTTTGGGTCGCCACCGAAGTGCTGGACCAAAACTGGCGCCCAGCAAAGGGCTTCGCAGGCGAAGACACGTACACATACGTGCACATCGAGCCCAAGAAGAAAGAGACCGCATGAGCCAACAGGCGGCACTGGAGTAAACTCGACGCGATGGGCACAGGCGGCAACGACAAGAACGAGCAGTCGGCGAATTCCCCTGCAGGCACGCCTGACGTCGAACAGAACACCGAAGTACTCGGCACACCAGCGCCCGATCCAGAGCAGGTGACCGAGTGGGCGGGAGCCCCAGAAGAGGCCGCCCAGCTCGCCGAGCCAGCTCCGGCGCCGGTCATTCCATCCCCCATCCCATCGCCGCTGGGCGGAGGCTCCAAGAAGCGAAAAAAGCGTCGCCTATTCGGCGGTGCAAGCACTCCAGCCCTGCCCCCTGCCCCTTTGGCGACTGCACCCGCACCTCCGCCGGCACCCACACCTCCGCCGGCACCCGAGCCCGAATCCACCGAGTCGGAACCAGAGGTCGCTGAGGTCGCTCCTCCAGCTGAGCCCCCGTCTGAGCTGCCTACGGAAATCGACCCGCCGCAAGAGATGCCATCGGAGGCGCCGACTGAAACCGACTCGGAACACGCGACGGCTGTACCCGCCGAAGCTGGGCTCGACGTCGATGAAGACGGCAAGGCCACCGAAATGTACTCCGATCTGCTCGACGCACCGCACGATGCGGCGACCGAGATGTACACCGGACTGCTCGACGACGATGCAGAACAGGCCAGTTCACTCGACGAATCCGAGCTCGAAGAGCCTCAGGACGAGCTGCCCGGCAAGGCGCCAGACCCGATTGCCGATTCCGTCGCGCAAGAGACCACGATGGTGGCTGCGACCCCTGATGTGGTGCCACCTCCGAAGACAGAGCGCACTCCTGAACCCGATCCGCTGCTGCCCATGCGCAAGTCCGGCGAGCCCCTCGCACCATGGGAAGAGGTGCCGACGGTCGTGGTCGGTCAGCCGGCTGTGGCGCCTGACTTCGCCCCCATCGACGAGCGCGACATCCCCACCGAGACCGCTCCGCTTCCTCTCTTCAAAGACGACAACGACTTCGACGATCTCGACGATGAGCCGGTCAGAGGCACCGGCATGGGCATGGCCGTCGGGGCCGCGCTGGCCGCTGGCTTGGTGGCCCTGTTGGCTGTCGGGGCGGCCGCCGTCCTCGGAATGTCCACGATGTCTGCAGAGCCCGAACCCGCACCGGTGGTCGCCGAGCCGACTCCCGAGCCCGAGCCCGAGCCGACGCCAGTGGCCGAGCCAGAGCCAGAACCAGAGCCCGAGCCCGTCGAGCCAGAGGTACCTGAAGAGCCCGAGCCTGTGGTCAACACGAGGCCGGTCAAGAAGGTCGTCGCGCCACCGCCCGAGCCAGAGCCAGAACCAGAACCAGAACCAGAGCCCGAGCCAGAGGTCGCTCCACCTCCACCTCCACCTCCTCCCCCCCCAGGTGCAGTCGTCGTCACTGGAAACGCCAAGAAGGTGATCCTGCGGCCAAGCGGCGGGGGCAAGAATGTCGCCCCCGGGGCCAGTGTGCCGGCGGGTTCGTACAAAATTCTCGCCGACTTCGGAAAGGGACTCACCCCGGCTGGCGGCCTCGTGGTCACCTCTGGCAAGACCGTACAGCTCAAGTGCAAGTCTGGAAAAGGCACCTGCGAACGCATCTAGACTGGAGTGTTCATGGGGATCGGCGTGGGGTACACTGACGGGCGATCAGGAGGGAATCGCGCCCGGTGCGCCTAGAGGAAGGCCAAGAAATTGAACGCTACGTCGTCGAGACTGTTCTCGGCGAAGGGGCGACGTCCATGGTCTACCGATTCCGTCACAAGCAGCTGGGTGCCACCTACGCGTTCAAACTGCTGACCACGCCCAGCGAGACGGTTCGCCGTCGCATGCTGCGCGAGGGGCAGATCCAGGCCCGAATCGAGCACCCCAATATCGTGCGTGTCGTCGACGTTCTGGAGATCGAGGGCAATGCCGGCTTGCTCATGGAGTTCATCCGGGGGCCGTCCCTCGAGGCTTTGCTGCGCGCGTACCGCCCGTCGGACCAAGAGGCACTCGCCATCTTCGGCGGCATCCTGTCTGGAGTGCACGCCGCCCACGAGCGCGACCTCATCCACCGAGACCTCAAGCCCGAGAATGTGCTCCTCAATCCGACGACCCGCGGGCTGGTCCCCATGGTCACGGACTTTGGCATCGCCAAGGCCCCGGACGAGCGCGAAGAAAAGCGCTCCACGCGCCCTGGCATGGCCATGGGAACCCCCTCGTACATGGCACCCGAACAAGTTCGCGATGCGAGCAAGGTCGGCCCGCGTGCCGATGTGTTCTCGCTGGGTGCGATTCTGTACGAGTTGGTGACCGGAAGGGTCGCGTTCGACGGCGACACGGTGTTCGACATCATGAGCAAGGTCGTTGCTGGCGACTATGCGCCTCCACTTGAGCTGCGGCCCGATCTGAACCCGCGCATCGCCACCACCATCGAGCGCTGCCTGCAAGGTCAGCCAGAAGATCGTCCGGACGACTGCGTCGCCGTGGCCGCTCTGCTCTCCGGCCACGAAAAGATGCTCTCGATTGGCGAGGTCCTGCCCGACCACGTTCCAAGCTCATCCGAGATCGTCCAGGTCGCCAAATCCCTGGCATTCCAGACGCCCCTGCCGCCACCACACCGGCAGACTAGCCCTGGCGACGTCAACTTTGGCAGCCTCGAGCCCCCCACGGACGTGACCCGGACCCCGGCACCCGCCAAGAAACGGGGGCGACGCAGCCTGCTCAAGAAGGGCAAAGGCAGCGCCATGAGCGCGCCCCCCGCACCGACGCGAGCCGCCTCGCCGCGGGGCGACCAGTTCAGCAGCATCGTCGACTTCAATGACGCCGAGAGTGCTCCGGTGCCGTTTCCGGGGAACCGGCGCGGTGCACCCGCCCCCAGCATCGTGAACTTCGACGACGACGACGAGGCGGCCCCCACCACAGTCGACCTGCCGACGCGGAAGGTGCAGTCCGACGAGCGCATCCGCTTTGCCGAGTCGGACACTCCATGGGGACTGCAGGGTCTGGGCGACGAATCCGAGCCCACGGTCGTTGGCGAGTCTGACATTCCGGACGACTTTGATCCGCTTCCGCAGTCCCTGGCCGCGCAGCGTCCGCAGCCACCTCCTCGCCCCCCCGGTTTCGAGTCGGACTGGGAGGCAGCGCCCACCGTGGTCAAGGTGCACAAAGACCAGTGGACACCGACCTCGTCGCGGCGGGACATCAATCAAGACGCGGGATCCATGCGGGTGCCGCCAGAACCCAACTCCACGCCATTTGCGACCGACGCAGAGAACACGGGCTCCTACAGCGTCGAGCCCAAACAGAGCGCCGGCGTCAACCTGCTGATGACCGTCGGTGCCGTGCTCGCCCTGACCTTCTCGATGGGCGTGGTTGTCCTGTTGGTCGGGGCCTTGTTGACTGCCGGGTTGCTGAACAGTGTGCAGACCCAGACCGCGGCGACCCCGGTACCCGAAGCGGCAGAGCCCGCACCGCCGCCAGAGCCCGAACCGGTGGCCGAACCCGAGCTGGTCACCGATGCCGAGCTCGAGCCGGTCACAGTCGTCGACGAGCCCTTGTCTGGGGCCCCAGAAGAGGAGCCCGACGCCGAAGAGGCGCCGGTCACCAAGAAGGCTCGCCCGACCACCACCCGACCCAAGCCGGAACCGGACCCAGAGCCAGAGCCAGAGCCAGAACCGGAACCAGAGCCAGAACCGGAGCCCAAAGAAGAGCCCTTCTTCGTGACGCCCACAGCCGCCCCCGGCCGCGTCTCAGTCACAGGCGGCGCCGGGGACATGGACTTGCGCCGCGCTGGCAAGAAGTACCAGCCGGGGGCCTGGATGCCTCCGGGGGACTACGCCATCTTCGCTGACTTCGGAACGGGCACCAAGGTACGCGCAGGACTCGTCGTCGTGCGCGCGGGCCAGACCACCAAGCTCAAGTGCAAGGCCAAGACCAAGACCTGTCAGTAGCCTTGAATCAAGAACCGGAGCGCGCCCGCAGCAGCTGACGCGCCTGCCTCGCATGAGGCGACTCGGCGTGCTCAGTGAGCAGTTCTTCGAGCAGTGGCTCAGCATCGCTTTGGCGATCGTGGGCCAGCAGCAGCTCTGCGGATTCGAGCAGCATCGCGGGACGAAACCGCATGGCCGCGAGTGAGAAGTCGGGCACACCGGCTGGTGCCTGCGGCGCGAACTCGTGGGTCAGCAACCGGCCAACCGAGTCCACAAACGCCTGCTGCGACGCTGTCAGGGGCTGGTTCGACCACTCTGGACGGTCGTGAATGCCCACGTCGCGGAAGGCAATCAGGTGCCAGCACCGGTAGCTCATGTACACCGCCACATCCTCGTAGGGCGTGCCGATCAGGGTCTCGTAGCTGGCCGCGGCCTGTTGATATCGGCCCGCTCTCAGCTGACTCTCTGCCATATCCCACCGGTGTCGCGGCGCCGCCTTGGGCACCTCGTCCAGTAGCTGTTCATAGGCATCGGCAGCCGCGGCAAAGTCGCGGGGATCGAGAGTTCGCTCAGCAGTCTGGCGTTGATTTTGGGCGATTTCCGACAACATCGATTCGATGGCATCGTTGTTCCGCACAGTGGGGGAGCACGCCACCGCCAATACCGCAAACACGGCAATCCAGGGTCTCATTGGAGGATTCTCCACTTTCCTTTCCGCACCCACTGAGTGCCGCCAGGCTCAGAATCCTTCAGCCCAGGCCTTCAAGGCATCCACCTGGCGGGCGATCTCTGAGGACGCGGTGCCCCCGAAACTGTTGCGCCGCTCAGCGGCTGAGCGCGGATCCATCCAATCCATCGCATCGGGCTCGAACGCGGGATGGAACTCGGCCAGCTTGGCCGCATTGAGCAGCTTGAAGTTGCCGCCTTGCTCCTCGCACCAGGCCACGATGCTTCCGGACACATGGTGTGCCTCACGGAAGGGCACATTCTTGGTAACCAAGTAGTCGGCGAGCTCGGTGGCAAGCAGGAAGTCGCCAATCAACGCGTCTTCGTAGCGGTCGCCACGAACCTCGAGAGTGCGCCACATGCCAGCGGTGATGCGGGCACAGGCAATGGTCGTATGGACCGCGTCGAAGAGCTGCTCGCGGTCCTCTTGCAGGTCGCGGTTGTAGGCCAGCGGCAGCGCTTTGCACATGGTCAGCAGGGCGGTCAGATCGCCAAACACACGACCTGCCTTGCCCCGAACAAGCTCGGCGGCATCGGGATTCCGCTTCTGGGGCATGATCGAGCTGCCAGTCGCGTACCCATCGCCCATGCGCACGAAGGCGAATTCCGCGGTGCTCCAAACGACGAGCTCCTCGGCCATGCGGGACAGGTGGACCATGGCGATCGAACAGGCCGCAGCGGCCTCGAGCATGTGATCACGGCTGGCGACCGCATCCATGGCGTTGTCAATGGGACCCGAGAAGCCGAGCAGCTCGCTGGTGCGGTGCCGATTGATGGGATGCGGTGTTCCCGCCATGGCACCCGCTCCGAGCGGACTCCAGTCGACCCGCTCCATGCAACTAACGACGCGCTCGACGTCGCGCTTCACCATCCACGCATAGGCCAACAGGTGGTGTCCGAGCAGAATCGGCTGACCACGCTGAAGATGGGTGAAGCCGGGCATCAGGGTCTGACCGTCAGCCTCGACACGCTCGATCAGCGCGTTGACAAGGTCCATCTGGGTGAGTGACAGCAGCTGCAGCCGCGCCTTGAGCCACAGGCGAACATCCGTGGCGACTTGGTCGTTGCGGGAGCGCGCGGTGTGCAGCTTGCGGCCCACATCTCCAACGATCTCGGTCAGACGGCTCTCGACCGCCATGTGGATGTCTTCGGTCTCGGGTCCGGGCTCATAGGCACCGCTCTCGAGCTCATCGGCGACGCGATCGAGCCCCGCATGCAGGGTGCTGACCTCGTCGGCGGTGAGAATGCCGACCTCGCCGAGCATCTGCGCATGGGCCTTGCTGCCGGCGATGTCGTCTGGCCACATCTGCATGTCGATGCCCAGGCACTCCGAGAACACCACCATCTCCTCAGCGGGACCGCCGCTGAACCGTCCATCCCAAAGCGCCATGAGCATCCTCCGCGGGCGCCCTATACTCCGGGTGCATGGATGAGGACAACCGAGACTACACCGACGCAGTCGCGTTTCCCGACGAGCTGCAGCTTCGTCCAATCGCGGTCGTGCGCTCGCCCTATACACAGCGTCATGGCACCCCGCGGCAGCCGGGCTTCAACAACGCCGACGCCGCCTTGGCCACCATCGAGCTGCTCGACCATGTCGACGCCGCAGCACTCAAGGACCTCGAAGAGTTCGACCACATCTGGCTGGTCAGCTGGTTTCACCTCAACGGGCCGCGCCTGAAGCCGCTGGTCAAACCACCTCGCGGCGGGCCTAAGCGAGGGGTGTTGTCGACCCGGTCGCCGCACCGCCCCAATCCGATCGGGCTGACGGCAGTGCGCCTGCTCTCGGTGGATGGCCGTGCCATTCGCGTGCAAGGAGTGGACCTGATCGACGGCACGCCGATCTTGGATATCAAGCCTTACATCCCCGACTTTGACTCGATCAAGAACGCCGGTGACGGCTGGCTGAGCTAGCGGGAGTCCGAGCGCTCGATGATCACGAACTGAACCCGGCGGTTGGCGGCCTTGCCGGCGTCGGTCTCGTTGGTCTCGATGGGTTGTTCCTCGCCGTAGCCCCGTGCGGACAGCTGGTCTGGCTCGACACCCTGGTCGATCAGGAACTGCCGCACCGCCTTGGCGCGCATGCCCGACAGCTTCTTGTTGTACTGGTCTGAGCCGTCGGAGTCCGTGTGTCCCTGGACCTCGATCAATGTCAGCTCTGGGTGCCTGCGCAGCACGTCCGACACGATCTCGAGCAGCGGCCAGCTGACCTCTTTGATGGTGGCGCGGTTGGTGTCGAAGAAGACCTTTTCGTAGATCTCGATGCCCGCAGCTGTGATCACGACCGTCGGCGGCGCGTCGGGACAGCCATCGTCATCATCGATGCCGTTGTAGGTCTCGGGCTCTTCGGGACACAGGTCGATCATGTCCGGCAGGCCGTCCTGATCGTTGTCTGGGTCGGGGCAGCCATCCTCGTCTTCCCACTGGTCCCGGTCTTCGGGCTCGTTCGGGCACCGGTCATCGATGTCGAGCAAGCCGTCGAAGTCATTGTCCGGGTCGGGACAGCCGTCCCGGTCCTTCCAGTCATCCCAATCCTCAGGATCGTCTGGGCACTGATCGCGACTGTCGATCAGGCCGTCCCCATCGCGATCGGCGTTGACCGGCGGTGGTGGCGCAACAGGCTCGGTGACAGGTGGCGGCAAGGGCGGCGGTGCCTCGGTCGCCACCGAGACCAGCTCGACCTCTTCGTCTGGCGGCCAGTTCGACACACGCATCATGGCAAAGCCACGCACATCGGGAGTTCCGTAGCCCTTGGTCAGGCCGGGGCCGGCGCCGAGTGCAGGTCGAATTCGGCCCCCGACGGCAGGCGGCCGAAACGAGAACGTGAGCTCAGCCGGCGTGTGGGCGGGGTCCAGAGGCCCGACTCCGAGCTCGCTGGCCAAAAAGGGCGACACATTGGTGGCGGCGACCAATTCGAGATCTAGCTCGGCACCGTTCACCAGTGGGAAGCCGATGCCGACGGCCGCACGCAGCTCGTCGTCTGGATGCAGGTTCAGCATCGTCTGGCTGAGCACGTTGTAGCGGTAGCCCACGTTCAACGAGAAGCGAGCCACCTGCCCGCGACTGGACAACACCACGTCGCCACCAACCCCGGGGCTGTGCATGCCGACGAGCGAGCCCAGAGAGCCTGTGGGCAGCACCACATGAGGGACGATGGCCAGAGCGACGCCGGCATCGCGGTTGTTCACTAGACCGATGGACACGGTGATCGTCGCGTCGCCTAAGGCCACGGTCTGGTGTGCACTGCCAATCGCGTCGGTGATGGCGCCGGCGTCGAGCGCCTCGAGAGCGACCTGAGCCACAGGCAGGCTGGCGGCAAAGTGCAGGCGTGACATGGCCGCGTAGCCGGCACCCAAGTCAAATCCGATGAGGTGGTCGACAATTCCACGGGCTCTCAACCCATCGGTCTGACCGAGCTCGAAGGGCCGCAGGCCGTAGTTGGCGGCGCCGACGACCGACCACGCACCTTGGTCCGGCAAGTCGCCTTCCATGACGCGGGTGAAGCCGTCGGGCTGGATGACAGGACTGAAGCGCTGGATGTTGATCTGGGGTGAAGTGACATCTTGGGCGACAGCACCCGTGGACAGCAACAGCGCGAGTGCAGACGCCGCCGTCCGGCGGTTGGATATGGCTGCTGCGAGGAGTAGGAGGAGCCAGCCAACACCACCGGTTGAGCCAGTGCTGTCACAGCCGCCCGACCCTTGCAGGCGGTTGGGGATGTCCGGGTCGGTCTCACCCTGATCGACCACACCGTTGCCGTTGACGTCTTCGGAGCCATCGGGCAGCCCATCGTCATCGCTGTCGGTGTCGAGCGCGTCGATCAGCCCGTCGTCATCGTGGTCTTCGAGTCCGTCGATGGGATCGATCAGCCCGTCGCCGTCAGAGTCCTCGTCGCACGGATCGGTGCCGGCTTCGAGCTCGACCTCGTCGGACAAGCCGTCCTCGTCGCAGTCCCCATCGCCATCGACGTCGTCGCTCGGATCGAGGGGGTCGCGCTCGCCAGGCTCGTACTCGCCGTTGCCATTGGGGTCCTCTTGGCCGTCGGGCATGCCGCCGTTGTCGGTGTCGGTATCGGTGGGGTCCGTCGTCGTGTCCGGGTCGGCGTCGGGCACAAAGTTGCCGGCGTCGGTGTCATCGCCCTCGGGCTCGGTCAGGCCGGACTCGGTGCCGTCCTGAATGCCATCGCCATCGGTGTCGTCGTCGAGCGGGTCGGTGCCGACGATGACTTCGGTGCCGTCCATGAGCCCGTCGTCGTCGGTGTCGTCGTCGGCAGCATCGGTCTCGCCAGGGTCCTTGGACCCGTCGGTATCGGTGTCCTCTTCGCCGTCGTCGAGTCCATCGCCATCGGTGTCGTCGAGCACCGGATCGGTGGTGGTGCCGGGATCGGCGTCGGGCTCGAAGGTGCTGACGTTGGTGTCATCGCCCTCGGGCGAGGTGAGGCCGATCTCGGTGCCGTCCTGAATGCCATCGCCGTCCGTGTCCGGGTTGAGCGGATCGGTGCCGCCGGTGACCTCGGACCCATCGCCAATGCCGTCATCGTCTGTGTCGTCGTCGTTGGGGTCCGTACCCAGGTCCTGTTCAGCTGCATCGGACAAGCCGTCGCCATCGGCGTCGTTGCACGTTCCGTCGTCAGACCCATCGTTGGGATCACACTCACCGGCATCGACACGCCCGTTGCGGTCGGCGTCCTCGACACCATCGGCCTGACCACCAAAGTCCGTGTCCGCATTGAGCGGATCGGTGGTGGTGGCGGGTCCGGCGTCGGGCTGAAACACCGCCACATTGGTGTCCGGGCCCAAGTCGCCCACCCCGAGTCCCAGCTCAGTGCCGTCTTGGATGCCGTCGCCGTCGGTGTCGGGATTGGCGGGATCGGTGCCGGTGTCGTTCACCTCTTGCGGGTCGAGCAGCCCGTCGTCATCGCTGTCCTGGTCGTTGTCGTCGGTGCCCAGGGTGTCCTCGACCTCGAGGCACAAACCGTCTCGGTCCTCATCGATGCAGTAGTCCACATCGGTGATGAGCACATCGGACAACACCGACTCGCTCTTGGTATCGGTGCAGCTGACCCAGGTGTAGCTCCATTCACCCTGCGACTCGATCGGGTCGGCAGGCAGGTAGTCGTCGACCGTGACCTCGAACACGATGCGCAGCTCGTCACCAGAAGGGATGTCGGGAAGCGAGACTCCGGACCCATTGAGCTGGGTCAAGGTTGCGAATGCCGGTGTCGGACCCGAGCCATTCTGGTAGTAGGCAAAGCTGTCGAGGGACGCGACGTTGGCGGGCAGCGGGTGCGTGTAGCGAACCATCTCGGCACGCACGTCGCCCACGTTCTCGAGGCGCAGGTCGTAGGTGATCTGGTCGGTCACCCCTGCACCGGGATTGACGGTGACCACTGGCGTGGCCGTCGGGTCGACGACCGTGGTGATGGACGCCGAGACGCTGGGAAGATCGAGCGCAACCGCCACCATGCGGTATTCATCGCCGGTGGTCATAGGCAGGAAGAAGGCGTTGGTGTCTCCCGCCTGCAGGATGTCCGGGTTGCAGGGTCCGAATTCGCACTCGGAGCCCGAAGTCGGGTCGTCGTTCAGCGGGATGTTGGCGATGTCCCAGCCCTGCCTGGCGCCCGCCACCAAGCAGTCCGGGTCGATGCCATCGAAGATGTCGCCGTAGTCATCGATGAGGTAGCAATCAAAGCCGGTCCACGGCAGGTGGTCGACTGGCGTGAAGTTCAGGCCGCCGTCGATGAGGTTGCCCTCGCGGTCCACGATCTGAGAGCCAAAGAAGTTGTTGAGGTAGTTGCGCGCACCCCACATCACGTTCTTGTTCTGCCAGGCTGTCTCGCGGCCGAACAGCAAGTAGTCGCCGAAGATGGTGGCATCGCCTTCGACCGCCGTGACCAGCAGACGTCCCTCTTCATTTTCGTCGGGGTAGCAGAAGTCGGTGACCTCGGTGGCCGGCGCCGACTCGCTGGTCTCGGGGGGAATCCACCCGCGGTACAGCGTCACCTGGTGCGGATCGGGGAAGGCCGTGGGATCGTCCACAATGACGACCATGGTCCAGCCCGCGAAGCTGACCTTGACCATGTTCTGGGTGCCTGGAACCCCGCCGACCGCAAACAGGCCGTCCTGCCAGATCTTGACCACATCGGTGATCTCGGCCCAGTTGACGTAGCCGTCTGGAGACTCGCCGCAGTGGTTGTCGACCAAGTCCGGAGTGACAAAGACCTGTGTCGGCCCACCCGGCCCGGGAAACTCAAACACGATGTCGTTGCCGATGTCGGCGGACACATTGACCGTGCCGGCGCCATCGGTCTGGATGCAGCTGCCACTCCAGACCAGCCAGGCTTTGACGATCTTGCTGTCGCTGCTGGGAAGCTCGAGGCGGGCGTAGCTGAAGTTCTCGTCCCAATCAGAGGTGGTGTACGGCCCCCAAGCGGCGTTGTCGCTCGTCGCCGGGCTGGTGCGGTCGTTGATCCACGTGAACGCCGAGTGCAGTTGACCCGGCCCGTCGTAGAAGTCGGCATAGGTCGCAAACGGGTCGAGTGGGTCATTGACTCCGCCGGCGAGGCCCAGCGTGTTTCCGGTCATCAGTACGGTGCCGTTGAGGGTGCGCTGGTGCACCATCGACACCTGTGCAGCCGCTGGGGCCGAACCCAACATCAAGGCGACAAATCCGAGGGCAGACAGGGACCGCATAGAACGCTCCTCCAAGCAGACCGCCCATCTAGCCATACGCCGCGACCCAAGTTGTACAAACCGTGTGCGATTTCCGCCGAAAGGTGGGGCATCGCGACTTTTTAGCCGCGTTCGAGGCCCCTATTCGCGATTTGATCCGGCGTTGGGATGCGTGTCCGGACCTTCGCAACGGAACAGCGCCAACAGCGCCACCGCACGGTCTTTGAACGTCCCGAAGGCGCCCACATCGACAAGGCGCTGCAGCTCTGGCACCACTCCAGACAAGCTCAAGCCGCGCTCATGGCGGCACTCGAGAATCTCGAGCACCTCGCGGTGGTGGTCATCGTTGGCCACCAACACGGACATCATGCCGTTGAGGGCGCAAGCCATGTCGTGCTCGCCCTTCTGCAGCAGACGCAGCACGCTGACGGCGCGCATTGGACCCCCTCGCTCGAGCAACAAGGTCCCCAGAGCAGGCACAGCGGCGGCCAGCTTCTGCGACACGCCAGCGGTCGGAGCAACGTTGTCGATAAAGGCGAGGTTCTCGAGGGCGCTCAGCGCGTTGTTCCGCACATCCGCCCTCTCAGAGGAGAGCAAGGGAAGCAATGCCCCCACCAGTCGAGGTGTGTTCTGCCCTTGATTCAGGGCTTGCTTGAGGGTGGACAGCGCGGACTGGTGGACGAGCAGGTCGGGATTGGAGAGCAGGCTCTGCAGTTCATCGACGAGCGGGGTGAGATCGAACTGCCGTTCCTCCGCGGAGGTCCCTAGCGCGGACACCGCGCCATAGAGCACGCTGCGATTGCCGTGACACAGCAGCTTTCGCAGGTTGGGGTAGTCGGCGGCCCGAACATGCTCGAACGCGGCTCGACTGCCGGCGGTCATGCGCACCTCCTCCTCATCGTCATCGAGCAACGAATCAAACAATGGCAGCAGTTCGGACAGGTCGCGGTCGATGTCCACAGCCATCCTCAGACTGACACACGCACGGACCCGCACCCACGAGCTCGAATGGGTGAGCACCTGTCGCAGACCTTGCCAGTCTGACTCGGCCAGGAACAGCCGAATCAGCTCGGCAGCGGCCTCTTCTTGATTCCGCTTTCCAGGCCGATCAAGCCGCGCGATCAGCTCGGCCTGGCTGTGCACTCCTGGCTGTGGATCGAGCCGCATGACATCCCAGGTGCCGGTGGAGCCGAATTCGTCGTTGTACAGCTCTTCCCAGCCATATCGATACCGCGTCCGGCACTGGGGACAGACCCGGATTCCCTCTTCGGCGGGCACCAACTTGTGGGCAGCGGGGGGCAGGTCGGATTCGTCCCCGGCGCACTCAAAGCGCTCCAGGGAGGAACACAGGGTGCAAGGGGGCGCCACGGCACCCGAGAGCACGCGAGCGCACAGGTTCGCAATCGACCGCTGAGCCTCGTTTGCCGGGGTGATCTGCGCAACCACATCAGCCAGCCGCCCGGCGAAAGCCAAGTCCCGCACGGCGATGTCGTGCAGGTACTCGGCGCCCTGAGGCTCGGTACCTAGACGCCCCACGATGGCCACCAGTCCGGATGCCGACGGAATGGGCAGCCGGTC